>NZ_JCAPET010000004.1:42746-160935 GCF_059735245.1 Gorillibacterium sp. sgz306347 | reverse complement strand
CGTTAGCCACCCATGCCCTGGCGGGCACCACAGACTATGACGTTGCGTTTTTTTCAGGGTAGAAAAAGAAACACGGGCGTTTTTGCCAAATAAGCCCTGTCACAACCGTTAGCTGTCCACGCGCTGATGCGGGTGCCACAATTAGTGAATAGAGACCCGCTTTCGTTCAGGGTAGAAAAGAGCCTGCCGGATTGAAAGGCCCGACGACCGACGTCTGGCTGCGTTAGTTCAAAGTAGAGGCAAAGAAGATCGCACGAGAAGTTATGGGAATCCATCATCCAGAGCAGCCGAATTGCCGTTGTACCCGCCCCCGAATTCTTACAGCGCGACGCAAACAGGGAGATGGGCGTAGGAAGCGAGGAGCAATCTTGCGGTTATTCTTGACCCAAACTTCTACACGTTGTAGAATAAACATAAACTACACGGTGTAGAAAAATGAAAGGAGAGGTCCCATGGCCCCATTCCAGAAAATGTCGGAGGCGGAAGCGGAGGTTATGCAGATCATTTGGGCCGCAGGGCGCCCGGTTACCTCTACGGAGGTTTTGCAGGAGCTGAACAAGCAAAAAGCCTGGAAGCCGACTACGGTGCTTACCTTTTTGGCCCGTCTGGCTGAGAAAGGGATTGTGAAGGCGGATAAGCGGAAGAAGATGAACCTGTATTCGCCTGCGGTAACGGCGGAAGAGTACAAAAGCATGGAGTCCCGGTCTTTTCTCAATGAGGTGCACAACGGGTCTGTCAAGGAATTTATGGCGGCCCTTTATAACGGCAACGATCTCAGTCCCAAGGAGATCGACGAATTGAGGAACTGGTTCTCCCGGTTGGGAGGCGCGGACGATGACGGCAGCCATTAGCAAGCAGATTCTGGTTCTTTCCCTGACCGGCGGAGGAATGTTCCTGCTCCTGCTGGCGCTGGCCCCCTGGACGGGAAAACGGATGTCCGCTACTTGGCATTACCGGAGCCGCCTTCTGGTTCTCCTGTTCCTGCTTCTGCCGGCAGGAGGCATCGGTGCGGACGGGTACGACCGTTACGCCGCAGACACGCACAAGACAGCGGAGGCCAACCCTGCCTACGTTCTGTACGGTTCGACAGGCGCGGAGACAGGATCGACGACAGCCGGAGGGACCGCCGCCGATTTTTACGTCAGTAAAGGGGGCGGCACCCCACACCAGGCCGACCCGGCGCCGCACGACAAGAGCAGGCCGTCCCTGACCGTTCCGGCTTCCGCGCTTCACTGGGTTGCGGCCGTTTGGTTTATGGGCGCTGCCGCTGTGCTCCTGACGAAAAGCATCCGGTACGCGCGGTTCCGGGGGCGCCTGAGGCGAACAAGCCTGCCGCTTGAAGCCGGGGAGGCGTATGAAATGATGCAAGCCTTCAAAGCCGAAATGGGCTTGCGCCGGAAAGTGGCGCTTTACTCAAACGATTCGGTTCATACGCCCTTTGTGACCGGCTTTTTCTCTCCCTGCCTGATTCTGCCCGAACAAGAGCTGAACAAGCGGGAGCTTGGCTTCATCCTCCGCCATGAACTTATTCATTGCAAAAGCAGGCATATGTGGGTGAAAGGCGCGGCCATTCTGGTCAAGGCGGTGCATTGGTTCAATCCGCTTGTCTACTTTTTTGCGGCGGACCTGGACCGGCACATGGAAATGGCCTGCGACGAGCAGGTTGTCCGCGGACTCGATCTGAGCGAACGGCGGTTCTACGGCGAAACCATTTTGGGGGTTCTTGCCCGGGAAACGGGGAAAACCGTCGGGTTTTCCGCTACCTTTTGCGACAGGAAAAACGATGTGAAGAGGAGATTGCTGTCGATGCTTCATACCAAACGCACCACCAAAAAAATGCGGACGGCTGGAGCAGCTTTTGTGGCGTTGATAGCGGGAGCGGGGGTTTGGACCGGCTCGGCGGCTAACGCGAAGATTGCTTCCCTTGCTCCTCAGAAGATGGAGACCTCCGCCTTCACGGAGCCTTATGCGGCTTCGGTTCCGTCGAGGCAAATCACGGCTGCCGCAAACGGCGCGGCACCGGGGATTTCCACCGCCTCCGCCAGTGAAAAAGGCGGCAATGCGGAGGAGACGACGGTTGATAAATACTTAGGCGGGCCGGATGAAGTAGGGCAAATAGCCGCCGGATTGTCAGCTGGGGTATATGTTCCCTTTCGGCAGGGCGGCAAGGAGATGGGCGCTCAGCTGGAATTCGATTACCGCTATCAAGTGAAAGACCCCAAAAGTCTGACGGTTGGCGAAAGGGGAGCGATCCTCGATACGTATCTGCAGGGTTTGAAGACGATAATGGAAACCAAAACGCCTGAACAGTTAAGTTCGGAAAAGATTGTCGGGCAGCTGGAAGCCGATTTTTCCCGTTATCTGGAGGAACACCGCGATTCGCGGCTCGCGTTTGTGTTCGACGGCATCCGCAGCTACAAAATCGAGCGGGAAGGGAAGCTTCATTCCTTGTACAGCGCGCCTCAATACACTCCCGGCCCGGAACCGGAGCCCCCGGGGCTGAGAATCGACAAAACGATCGCGCAAATCAGCGACGCGGAGCTGTACCGCGCGTTAAAAAAAGCTGGCTTTGGGTATGAAGAAACGGTTATCATCGAGGCAAAGGACGGCCGTTTTACCTACCGCGGATCGGAGACGTTTCCGCTCAGCAGCGGCTGCTCCTCGGCGGGAAGCCCCTATTTTGCCAAGGTATTTGCCCGTAACGCGCTTCTGGACATCCGGGATTATCAATCCCTGCAGGAGGAACGGGACAGCGTCGATGCCATTGTGCTTGAAGCGCTGAAGCGAGGGCCGAATGACGAAGCGGAAAAAATAGCCGGCGGCATTGCCGCGGAGCTGGGGCGCAAATTCGGTGTTTCCCCCGAAACCTTTTTGGTCGAGATCAGCAAAAGGTAAGGAAACGAGTGAAGCCGACCGGGAAAGACTGGCCGGGAGGTAAGGGATGAGGAGGCGCTGCGCATGATTTTGGTAAGCTCCTGTCTGGCGGGACTGGAATGCCGGTATGACGCCAGGCATAACCGGGTTCCGGCGCTACAGGAGATGGTCGAAGCCGGGGAGGCCGCGATGCTTTGCCCCGAGGTGCTGGCCGGTCTCCCGACGCCGCGTGAGCCCGCCGAAATTGTCGGCGGTACGGGGGAAGATGTGCTGGCGGGCAGAGCCCGCGTGATCGACAAATCGGGCAAAGATGTGACAGAGGCTTTTGTCGAGGGCGCGCGCCGGGCGCTGGAAACGGTGCGGGGGATGAACGGAACGGCCGTCGTGCTGAAGGAAAACAGCCCCTCCTGCGGCAGTGCCATGATTTACGACGGCACCTTCACCGGGCGGAAAATCCCGGGTGAAGGGGTGACGGCGGCTCTTTTTCGCCGCGAAGGCATCCGGGTGATGTCGGAAAAGGACTTTTTCGGTCAACTGCGCAGCCTGTGCGATTGAACAGGCGGGGCATCGGGTGGCCGTCGGAAAAGCCGGACCGGCTTCCCGGGCCGTTCCGCCAACAGCCGGTGCGCGCTGTTTCTGACTGGCTAAAAGAAACCGCAAAGGAGAGGAAGCCATGTTTCGGGAAATGCGCCGAAAAGACAGGCAGCTGCCGCCGGAGGAAAGCCGGCAACTTCTCGCCGACGGCGAGTACGGTTACTTATCCACGTACGGTACGGACGGATATCCTTACATAACGCCGGTCAACTACGTTCTCGACGGAGACCGGCTGTATTTTCATTCCGCGCCCGAGGGGCATAAGCTGGACAATATTGAAGCCTGCGCCAAGGTTTCGTTCTGCGTCACAAGCGGCGTCGAGCTTCAGCCGGAATCGTTCAGCACCAACTACCGCAGCGTGATCGTCTTCGGGATCGCTTCCGAGGCGTCGGGGGAGGACAAGCAGAAGGCGCTGCTTGCGTTCATCTCCAAATTTTCTCCCGCCTTCCGGGAGAAAGGCGAGCAGTACGTCCGCCGCGCCGGGCATGCCGCCAAGGTAATGAAAATCCGGATCGAGCATATGACGGGAAAAGCGCGGATGCAGTAAACGGGCTGTCCGGGCCGTAAAGAACAGAGGACAAATCAAAAGGGCATGGACCGATTGGCGGTCCATCTCTCAGGCTGTCGAGAAAGGCACGGCAGTCATTTATTGTGCAAAAGGGCAGCGGGCGCGAATTTCCCATTAACCGGAGGGTTTCTTGCTTGCAGCGTGAAAGACAGGAAGTACAAAAAAGCAACTAATCTGAGCATTTCCGACTATTATCGACCGATTAGATGCAAAAAAGCAATTATTTCTCCGTTTTTCTTCGAATACCGTTTGTTTAGTCGGGTTTAAGTGCGTGTAGGGAATTATTTCGCGATCGGAGCAGGACACCATCGAAAATAAGTGTCGCTGTGCACCTATTTGCCTTTTTTCCTGGCTTCGTTGGCATGGCCCGCCATAAGCAGAGAGAAAGGAAGGGAGAACGAGGCAAACAGGCAGGCGCTGACGGTAGCCGGACAGAACAGGAAGAAGATGGCGGCCCGACAGGATCGCTGAGATAGACGGAGTAAGTAACCCCTGTGCGGAGCCGGTGTTTGCGGGCGAGTAACAATCCGGGGCCGACGCCGTCATCCTTTCCTCGCGCTATGGCAGGAGCAAGCTAATCGCGGCCAAGCTGAAAGCCTCCATGTTGTTTACGAGCGGCGTTTACCTGCTTGCGGTTCTATCCTACAGCCTGATCATGCTTGCGGTGGTCGGCTTCCGCGGGGGGCAAACGAGCTTGCAGATCCTGAGCTTGCTTTCCCCTTATCCGCTGACGATTTTGCAGGTGTACCTGGTTAGCGTTTTGCTCGGGTACCTGGCCTGTATCATGATAACGGCCATCTCTTTGTTCCTTTCGTCCCGGTTGAAATCTTCTTTTCTGGTCATCGTCTGTGCCAGCGCGCTCTTGTTTGCGCCGCTATTCCTTCCGACAAGCAAGGGCAGCCGGCTTTTCAACAACCTGGTTCATTTGCTCCCCGGCCATTTGCTGGACGGCTACTCCGCCCTCTCGCGTTACGAGCTGTATCGCCCCTTCGGTTTGCCCGTGCCGGAGCCGCTGATGATGACGGCCGTGATGCTGGTGGCAACGCTGGCCGCCCTGCCTCTCGCTTACCGCAGCTTTAAAAACCATCAGGTGCTCTGATTTGGCGGCCGCGCTTTCCGCAGAAGGCGCGGCCGTTTTTTTACAGCGGTATCTTGACAAACGCCACCCATAATATCATAATGACATTATAAATGAGGGGGGTCGCACATGAGCGCAAAAGAAGGCTATTCCGCCGCCAATTACCGCACGCCGGACGGCGCGCCGGCCGATATCGTGGTGTTCACCATTACATCGGAGCCGCGGCCGACCGCAAACAAATCCCTGCCCAAGCGGGAACTGTGCGTGCTGCTTATCCGCCGCAAAGGCTGGCCCTTCGAAGGCGCCTGGGCGCTGCCGGGCGGTTTCTCCAAAGAGACGGAATCGATGTATGAAACGGCGCGGCGGGAGCTTCAGGAGGAAACCGGGCTGGACGGAATCCGCATGGACTATCTGAATGTATACAGCGCTCCCGGACGCGATCCGCGGGGCTGGATCATTTCGCATGCCTTTTGCTCGCTCGTCAACGAGAAATACCTGCAAAACCGCAAAGCGGCGACGGACGCCTCGGACGTGGGTTTGTTCCCCGTGGAGGAAGCGCTGACCTGCATGGAGCTTGCGTTCGACCACAAAGAGATCATTGCGGACGCCTTGGCTTCGATCCGGGAGCGGATGCTGAGCACAACCATTGCCAAGGAATTTTTGCCGGAGGAATTTACTCTGGGACAGCTTCGCCAGGTGATCCGCACGGTGGTGCCTGACTTTGAGGAAGACAATTTCATTCGCAAAATGAAAAAGACGCAGCGCCGGCAGGACATCCTGGAGGAGGTGCGCGACGGGAAAGGCGAGCTGAAGCTCTCCGACGAGTTTTCCCAACGCGCCGCCCAGCTGTACCGGTTTACCGGCCATGAGCCGAAGCTGTCGATTTACGGCTGATTCTTTTTTTAAAGCTTGATAATGTCGATATGATAGTGTAGGAGGGATTCACTTGAACGCCAAAACAGTCACATCCATCGGCGCGGTCCTTGCGTTTTGCGCTGTCGCCTATTTCACCTCCAGCACCTGGCTGGAGATTGTCGCTTCGGCCACGGGTCTGATCAGCGTCTGGCTGGCTGCGAAGGAAAGCATCTGGACTTATCTGATCGGCTTTGTGAATATCGCCGCCTTTGCCTGGATTTTTTACGAAGTCCGGCTGTATGCGGATCTGACGCTGCAAATCGTCTTTTTCGCGCTCAGCGTGTACGGCTTGGCTGTCTGGCTGACCAAACGGGAGGGTCGGAAGGTCCGGCCCACTTCAAGGCTTGGAAAGCCTGGCTGGCTTGGGATGCTGGCGGCTGTCCCTCTCTTCTCGCTTGCTTGGGGGTATGGCCTCGGCGTCTACACCGATGCTTCTATTCCCTACCTGGACGCTTTTGTAGCCACGCTCAGTATGGCCGCCCAGTTTCTTCTCTCCCGCAAGGTTATGGAGAACTGGTATCTTTGGATAACGGTTGACGTTCTTTCCGTCGGCATGTACTGGTACAAGGATCTGCATATGATGTCGCTGACCTACTTTGTCTTCCTGCTCATCTGTCTGTCGGGCTGGTGGAACTGGCGCAAAAATCTGCAGGCGGCGGAGCGAGCGCCGCAGGGCCCGGCGCTCCGTACGGCTGAGGCGGAAGGGAGGGGCCGCGTATGACGGCAAAAGGAACCGTCGGGCTGACGCTCGGCAAATTCGCCCCGTTTCATAAGGGCCACGAGCTGATGATTCGGCAGGCGCTGACCGAGACGGAGCATGTGATCGCGGTTATTTACGACTGCCCGGCTACAACCCCGATTCCCTTGTCGGTCCGCGCGGGCTGGATTCGCGCCCTGTACCCGGAGGTGGAAGTGATCGAAGCGTGGGACGGTCCGGAGGAGATGGGCGACACGCCGGAAATCAAACGGGTACAGGAAAAGTACATCCTGGGGCTCCTTGGCGGACGCCGGGTCACGCATTTTTACTCCAGCGAGTTTTACGGGGAGCACATGAGTGCCGCGCTTGGGGCGGTCAACCGCCAGGTCGATCCGAAACGGGCGCTGGTGCCGGTTTCCGGCACGGCGGTGCGCGCCGAGCCGTGGAAGCACCGGGCCTTTGTCGACCCGCTCGTGTATCGCGATCTGGTCGTGAAGGCGGTTTTCCTCGGCGCCCCGTCTACCGGAAAATCGACCATAGCAGAAGCTTTGGCCAAGGCATACGGCACCGCGGCCATGCCGGAGTACGGGCGGGAATATTGGGAAGCCCATCAGATCGACCGCAGGCTGACCCTGGAGGAGCTGGTCGAAATCGCCGAAGGGCATCTGGAACGGGAGGACGCCCTCACCCTGGAAGCAAGCGGGGTGCTGTTTGTGGATACCAATGCGATTACGACGTACATGTTTTCCCGGTCCTATCACGGGAAAGCCCACCCCCGGCTGGGGGAATTGGCCCGCCGGGCGGAGACCCGCTACGATCTTGTGTTTGTTTGCGGGGACGACATCCCGTACGACGATACGTGGGACCGGTCGGGCGAAGCGAACCGGACCGTATTCCAAAAGCAGATTCTGGCCGATTTGCGCGAGCGCCGCGTGCCGTTTATTCCTTTAACGGGAACGCTTGCGGAGCGGATGGAGAAAGTGCAGGCGATTCTTTCGCGGTACCGGAAATTCGGAAGTCCCGGCGAATTGCTCTAACGTTCAGGCGGGCGGATAAGCATAGCGGGATAGTATGGTTTTTGCCGGAACAAGGCAAGCTAACGGCATCGGTTTCTGCAAGCTTCAGGAAGGCGGTGTTCCATGGCAATTAAGAAGAAGCGCGACCTGGCGGCGCTGGCCTCCATTCCGCTCATCATGACGCTGGCGAACTCCATGCTCATCCCCGTGCTTCCGTTGATGGAAAAACGGCTCGGCATCAGCCCGGTGCAATCGAGTCTGATCATTACGGTATACGCCGCGGTTTCGATTGTCTGCATTCCGGTGGCGGGGTACCTCTCCGACCGGCTGGGCCGCAAAAAGATCATTTTGGTCGGCCTTGCGCTTGTCGCCGCAGGGGGGGTAGTTTCCGGGCTTTCCGCCTGGCTCCTCCGGCAATTCACCGCTTACGCGTGCATTCTGGCCGGCCGGTTCATTCAAGGCATCGGCGCGGCGGGGGCGTTTCCGATCGTGCTGCCGCTTGTCGGAGACATGTTTAAACGCGAAGAAGAGGTCAGCAGCGGGCTTGGCATGATTGAAACCTCCAACACGTTCGGCAAGGTGGTCAGTCCGATTCTCGGCTCCGCGCTTGCGGCGGCCCTCTGGTTTTTGCCGCTCGCCATCATCCCGGCCCTTGCGGCGGTTTCGATAATCGGGGTGGCTGCATGGGTAAAAGCGCCAAAGCAGGAAAAGAAAGACCGGTCCTTCAAGACGTTCATGAGCGGCATTCAGGAGATTCTCCGGGAAAAGGGCCGGTGGCTGTACGCCATCTTTGCGATCGGCGGCATCGTGATGTATGTAATGTTCGGGGTTTTGTATTACCTGTCGTCCGTGTTGGAAACGCGCTACCAAACCGACGGCATTCGCAAGGGGCTGCTGCTGGCCATCCCGCTCGGCGCGATCTGCCTGAGTTCTTTTCTGACGGGCAAGTTTGTGGGCGAGAACAAGATGAAGATGAAATGGTGCACGGTGACCGGAATGACGCTTTTAACCGCCGCCATGGGAGTAATAACGTTTGCGGGCCTGCGCGGCCTGACGGCCCTGCTAACCCTGACGTCCGCCGGCGGGGCGGGCATCGGCCTTGCGCTGCCCAGCCTGGACTCGCTGATTACAAGCGGCATCGGCAAAAAGCACCGGGGCACGATCACCTCCCTGTACAGCAGCATGCGGTTTATCGGCGTCGCCGCCGGTCCGCTGCTTACCTCGTTCATGCTGGGCCGGGAAAAGCTGCTGTTCGGCGTTTTTTCGGGCGTCGGACTCCTCTGCCTCGGGCTTGCCTGGCTGGCAATCTACCCGAAACGAATCCGGGCCAAGCAGCCCCGGCCGAAATTTACGTGACGGCGGCTGCCGCTCGAAACGGGCGTTCTTTCCGGATATCGGGTACAATAAAAAGGGTTCGCCATCTGGTGGCGGGCCCTTGTTTGCGTCGGATCTGGAAGGAAACCGGCGGAAAAGAACGGCGGGAGGGGACAGCGATGGGGAGCATAAAACTGGACCGGGTGGAGCGGCATATCCTGATCTGCAACGGCGGAAGCTGCCTCAAAAACCGGGGCGAAGAGGTGGCGAAGGCCATCCGTGAGGAAATCAAGGAGCAGGATGCAAAAGCAGAGCTTCACACCACGAGGACGCTGTGCAACGGACGCTGCAAGGACGCCTGCGTCGTGATTGTTTATCCGGACGGCGACTGGTACGGCGGCATGACGCCGAAAGCGGGGCGCAAGCTGGTTCGCCGCCTTGTCAAAGGCGAGGTTCTGGAGGACCGCTTGCTTTACCGGATTCCCGGAGGGAGAAGCAAAAAGCGGTAGAGCGGAGGCGCTGCGGCATAAGCGGGGGATCGGGGGCCGTACGGACCGGTGAGCAGAAGGTTTCCGGCATAAGCGGGAAATCTGGCCCTGTGGCGACCGGTGCGCAGAAGGTTTCCGGCAGGCGCCGGAAGGAGCGCCTGCTTGTGATTATAGAGCGTTCCGGCATTGGCGGGGCGTTTCGAAAAAGCTTTTTGGCGAAGGGGGTTCTGTTCTTCTGCCGGAAGGCTTTTTGCCGTTTTTATCCCGGTTGACAGAAGCGCGGAAGCAGCGTATTCTTATCAAATAGTAAAAATTACGATATAGGAGGTTTGGAAATGGCCAAAAAATCAAAAGTGGTCCGGCAGCGGCAGCGAGAGGAAATGGTGCGGAAATACGCGGAGATTCGCCGGGAACTGAAGGAAAAGGGCGATTACGAGGCGCTCGGCAGGCTGCCCCGCGATTCGTCTCCGACCCGGCTCGTCAACCGCTGCCAAATGACCGGAAGGCCGAGGGGATACTTGCGGAAATTTCAAGTATCCCGCATCAAATTCCGGGAACTGGCGCACAAAGGGCAAATTCCCGGCGTGAAAAAAGCGAGCTGGTAAACAGCGGCGCCCTGCCTGCGTCGTGAAAATATAGAGCTGCCTAAACGGATCGGCACATTGATTCCTTCTCATAGAAAGGAGGTCCGGCTATGCGCGTAATCGTAACCTTGGCCTGCACCGAGTGCGGGGACCGGAATTACACCACGACCAAGAACAAACGAAATCATCCGGAACGGATGGAGCTCCGCAAATACTGCCCGCGGCTCAAAAAGCACACCCTGCACCGCGAAACCCGCTGATCCTTCCGTTTGGGCAGAGAAGTGCGGGACGGAATAAGAGAATTACGTGGGCCTGTTAAAGCCACCCGGCATGCCGTTCACTCCTCGATCCGCTTCACGTTCGGACTTCCCTTTTTCTTGGTCAAATAGGCTCTGTCATAACCGTTAAATAAAAAGGGCGCCTTTTTGGCCAAATAAGCTCTTCTGCAATCGTTAGCCCCCTCCGGAACGGGTATAGATAGCTATCAAACCCGGAGGAGCTGACGAATGAGACGGTACCGATTTGAAACGGTGTGGCTGTTTGAAGCGGAGCCGGAGCGTCTGTGGGAGCTGCTGGGCCAGGTGGAGCGGCTGGACGGCTGGAAGGGCGTTACGCTGGTCAAAATCAAAGAATGCCGGCCGGACGGAGCCGGGGACGAATATGATGCGATTTTTCGCACCAAGCTGTTTTACCGGCTGCGCTTTACCTCCCGGGTCGTCCGCAGGCAGAGGCCGTCGGTTATCGAATTTACCGCCTCAGGCGAACTGGAGGGCTCGGGCACATGCCGCCTGAGCCGGAAAGGAGCGCACACGCTGCTGACGTGCCGGTGGGAGGTGCGGACGAACAAGCGCTGGATGAACGCGCTCGCTCCGCTGCTGCGGCCTGCCTACGCGTGGAACCACAACCGGATGATGGCGGAAGGCGCGAAGGCGGTTTCCAGGATGCTGGGGGGAGAACGGCCGTCCGGAGCGCCGCAGAGCGGCCCGGCGCCTGCCCGGGAGTAAGTTGGCAAAGCTGGCGGCAAGAAAGGCCCCCCCGGAGAGGGGGAAAGTGGCCGACGCACGGAAGAAGGCGCAGGAATAACGCGAGAGGCAGGACGGCGGCGGGCAATCAATCCGAGGCATCCGGTTTTCCGAAGGAAGGGGCTGCGGGCCCTGTGCGCAAGGCTCCAACTTTTTCCGCCGCCGCGCCGTCTGTTTCATGGGGGCATTTGGCAGAGGAGTGAAAGTCTTCTGCTCCCGGTCCATCCATTTTTCGAGACAAGGAGCGAACCTCATGAAAAAAAGACGTCTGCTCGCCGCCGCAATCCTGATCGGCTTATCCCTAACCGCGGCAGATCCGGGAACTCCCGCGGCGCAAGCCGCCGCCGCCAAAGAGCATTTGACCCTTTCGGCTAACGTGACCTATTACGGTCAGGTGCAGGACGGCAAGCCGCACGGAAAAGGCACCATGAGCTGGTACGGCAAAAAAACCTACTCCGGCGATTGGACGAACGGCGTACGGAACGGGTTTGGCAAATACGTCAGCCGGGACACCCGGGGGGGCGAGACCGTCACCATCGTCTATACGGGAACCTGGAAGGATGACGCCAAAGCGGAAGGCGTGATGACCCAACAAACGGTGGCGGAGGACGGAACGCTGGTCGCGAACGCCATCCGGACCGGCATGTTTGCGGGCGACCGGCTGTCGGCGGGCTATACCGTGGTGCACGCGGTGTCCGATCCGCCGTTCCGTTTTTCCTACGTGGACCGGAGTACGTTCCTGGAGCTGTATGATACGAACGGCGGCTTGACCGAGCGGTGGAAAAAAGCCCAGATCCCGATTCTGGAGTACCGCAAAGGGAAGACGGCTATCCGGTATTCCTTTCTTGAATTCGACGGGACCGAAGGGCAGAAGCTCCGCAAAAAAACAGTGGAGCAGCTCGCGCGGGCACAGGCCGAGACGGCCTCGCATCTCCAAACGTTCGAGCGGCTCGCCAGGCAAGTCCCGCTGAACGAATAACCCGCCGGTTTACAAAACCTTCACCCTGCGATGACGGCCGGATAACAAAGCGCTGCTAGAGTTAGAGACAGCGTTTGACAACCGGGCATCAGGGTACGAGACTGGGAGAATACCCTTTTATTCAGCTTACGAGTCGCCAGCTTTGGCGATTGCTTGTAGGCGGAATAAAGGGTATTTTTTGTTTTTTTACAAGGTCTCGAGGTTCGCACCCGCTGCCGCCGTTGTCACTCGATCCTGAAAGGAGTGAAGAGACGAATGAAACGGTTTACCCGATTTTTGCCGGCATTCCTGCTGCTTGTCCTGTTGAGCGGCCTGCTGCCTCCCGGAGCTTTGCAGCCCAGGGCCCACGCAGCCGAGGACGGCCGGGCGGCCATGACGGGCGTCCGCACCGCGACGCCTCCCGTAATTGACGGCGAGCTGGAGGAAACATTCTGGAGCATTGACCGGCCGCTGAAAGCCGCCGGCGGAGCGGAAGCCGGGGAGCCCTCCGCTTTCGGCTTGCTCTGGGACGATACGTACCTGTATGTCGGCGTGAAGGTAACGGACACGACCCCGGTCGCGGGCGCGGGCGGGTACTGGTTTGACCAGGACAGCGTCAACCTGTTCTTCGACCCGACGCTCCATCAATCCGCGCCGTTCCGCGCCGGGGACATGCAGGCGGGCTTCGTGTTCCGTCCCGATTCGGCCACGCCGGAATTTCATTTCGGTGCGGCGCTTAACAACCACACCGGCAAGGACGAGACGGCGATTCTCCGGGCAATCGCCAAAACCGGCGACGGATGGGCGCTGGAAGCGGCCATTCCGTGGGAAGCGCTCGGCTTCGACCCGAGGCTGGCGAAGGAGTTCGGGCTGGAGGTCGGCGTGACCGACCGGTACGGCGCGGGGACGTCCGAGCAGCGTACCGCTTACTGGAGCGCCTATAACAGCTCGTCCTTCTGGAACGATACGACAGGCTACGGCAAAGTAACGTTAAGCGGCGAGAATCCCGTGAGCGGCGCAGTGAATCCCGTGCTTTTCGAGGAGGATTTTGAAGCCGCCGCGCCCGGCAGCCTGCCGTACGGATGGCTGTCCGACGTGAACGCGGGAAGCGAAGCGTTTACCGTAACGGAAAATACATACGGCAACCGTGCGCTGACCTTTACCGGAAAAGCCGCCGGCAAGCAGGGCCGGGTGACGGCGCCCGTCCAGTGGGACGATTACATCGTGGAGGCGGACCTGACGTTTCACGAGGTGCTGAACGCCGCGCGCTGGGCTTCCCTGATGTTCCATGTCCCTTCCGAGGGCAAAGCGCCGTACAACCAGATGGCGATTCGTCAGAACGGAACCTATGAAGCGGCTTACCGCAAGCCGGACGGTTCCTGGCTGGTGCCGGTAACCGGGACCTGGGGGAAAACTCTAGAGCTGAATAAGCCTTATACATTAAGAGCTCGTGTAGTCGGAACCAACATCAAAGAGTACATCAAAGGACCGGATGACGGCGGATTCACGCTGCTAGCGGATGCGGAGCTTCCGGCCGGGGCGTTCCTGCCGCGCGGCAAGGTCGGCTTCCAGGCCGATCAAAGCACCGTCTCCTTCGATAACCTGAAGGTTACGCGCGTTACGGCGGATCGCCTGGACCTTTCCGCTCCGGCGTCTGTGCAGGCCCTGAGCGGCCCGGTCAGCGTGACCGCCAGCGTGTATTATTCGGACGGAATGACCGAGCCGGCCGCTGCGAGCCGCTTGAAGCTGTATTCGTCCGACGAAAACGTGCTGCGGGTGGCGGATGGCCGCGTCCACCCGATCCGCGAAGGAAACGCCGAGCTTACCGCCGTCTATGCCAATGCGCGGACGACCGTTTCCGTGAGCGTTACGCCGTCCGCCGAGGGAGCCAAGGCCATCGGGCTGAAGCATGAGCCGGGGTATGTGCTGGCTGTGGCCGGCGCACCGCTTCCGCTTTCGGACATCGGGCTGACGGCCGATTGGAGCGATTTTACCAGCGGTCCGCTAGCCGGAGACCAAGCTGCATGGACCGCGGACAGCAGCGGGATTTCCGTTCAGGACGGTGCGATTCTCGCCGCAGCGCGGGGTGTCTATAAGCTGAAGGCGCAAAAGGATGACGCCGAAGCAGCCGTTCTCCTTGTTGTGAAAGCACCGGGAGACGACCGCTATGTGCTGTACGAGGAAAACTTCGACGCGGTTCCGGAAGGAACGCTGCCGGAGGGCTGGAAGCGGGCGGAAGGCTCCACTGCGGCAGCGGCCGCCGTCACAAACGGCGCCTTCGAGCTGAACGCTTCGGCTTCGCCGGACAACCCGTCCCGCGTTTTGCTGCCCGATTATCTGAGCCTGTTCGGCGATTACTCCATCGAAGCGGATGTCACCCATCTGTCCGCGAACGACGGCGCAAGATGGAATTCGATCATGTACCGGATTCAAAACGGCAATTATCCCTATTATCAAATGGCGGTGCGCCAAAACGCCACGGCCGTGAACGGCGTCGAATTCGCCGAACGGACGCCGGCCAATGCGTGGAAGGTGATGGAAACCGCTTCTTATGACGAGGCCATTGATCCGGGCAAGCTGTACCATTACACCGTGCACGCGGTCGGAAGCCGGGTGCAGCAGTGGATCGGCGGCAAGCTGCTCACGGATACCGATTCGGCGGGCGGCTACCTGAAGGGCGGCATCGGGCTTCAGGCGAACGGCAGCCGGATGAAGGTCGACAACCTGCGGGTAACGCTGAGGGAAGAACCGCTTCCGCCGATGCCAGCAGACCGCTTCGTCAAGACGGTCAAGCCTGAAACCGGCATCGCGCTCGCCCCGGCGGTCATCACCGAATGGACGGGCGCCGGCGCTTATGCGGCTTTGAAGGAAACGGAACGGCCGTCCACGATTATTTTGCGGCTCGGCCGCGGATTGCAGGTGCACGGTCCGGCCGGAACGGAGCCGGTCGCGCTGGCCGACGCGCTCGCCGCTTTGCAGAACGGCAGCATGCCCGCTTTTTATGTAACGGACGAGGAAACCGCCGATCAGCTGACCGGCTTTCTGCAAAGCGAAGGGCTGGAGGACGTGTTCGTGGCCTCCGACAACGGCGAATTGGTCAAGCGGATGCGCACGGCTTTTCCGATGGCGCGGGGCATCGTCGACTTCTCCTCGGCCGGCGAGCTGACGGAGGAGGCGCTGCTCGACATCCGCCGGAAAACAACCGCCAGTCTGGCCAAAATCGCCATCCTGCCGGCTTCCGCGGCGACCCGCGAAAAGACGGCCTACCTGCAGCAGCGTATGATCGTGGTCTGGACCCGGGAAAGCGCCCCGGCGGCGGGCGACTCCGCTGCCATGCACCGGATGATCGCTACCGGCACGAACGGGATTATCACCGGTGCGCCGGCCGCCGCTTTTGAAGCGTATCGCGTGTATTCGCACGGCATCACGCTGATCCGCAAGCCCTACATCATCGCCCACCGCGGCATACCGACGCAGGCGCCGGAGAACACGCTGGAGGGCAACCGGCTGGCGCTCGATTACGGAGCGGACTTTATTGAAAACGACATGTACCTGACCAAAGACGGGTATCTGGTTATCATTCACGATTCGGTGCTGGAGAACACAACAAACGGCTTCGGGAAAGTAGAGGATTTTACGCTGGAGGAACTGAAGCAGTTGAACGCCAACAAACCGTATCCCGAGGGCTACCCGGATGTACGGATTCCGACGTTCAATGAGCAGATCGAGCTGGCGCAGGAGCGCAACGCCATGCTGATGGCGGAGATCAAAACCGGCACGGCCGCGGCGGTGGACGCGTATGCCGCCGTGCTCAAGAGCATGGGCGCGGATGCGATCGTGGACACGATGTCGTTTATTCCCGACCAGCTCAAACGCTTTTCGGGCCTGATGCCCGAAAGTCCGGTCGGGCTTTTGGTCAACAGCATCACGTCCAGCGAGGACAACCCGAACAAGTCCGTTCGGGACGCGCTGCGGCAAATTCAAGGCCTGAACGCGACGTTTAACGTCGGGTATTACGGCATCGGCGAGAACTTCCTGGAGGCGGCCCACCAGCGGGGCATCATTGTCTCGCCGTGGACGATCAACAACAAAGCCGATTTTATGAAGCTGTACGGCATGGGCGTCTATGCGCTGACCACCGACTATGCGAACTGGCCGGCCGAATGGACGGCTTCGCTTGCCGCAGCGAAAGACCGCTATACGCTTGCTCCGGGCGAAAGCGCCGAGCTGACGGCGGTGGCGGCAACGCACAAAGGCGAGGAAACCGTTGTCCAGCCCGAGCTGGTCTGGCTGACGGGGCAGGAGCTGGTCACGACGGACGGCGCCAAAATCACCGCTGTTTCCGGCAAGACGGGCACGGCCCAGGTTCTGCTGCGCTATACGGCTTCAATGGATGAAGCGGGCAAGTACGACCTTTACACCGCGCCGGTGACCATTAAAGTCAAAGCGGCGTCCGGCGGGGAGACTCCTGGCGGAGAAAACCCTGGCGGGGAGACCCCGGGCGGTGGCGGCGGAGGTGGAACGCCGGGCGGAAGCGACGGCGGCGGAACGCCGGGCGGAGGGTCCGGCAATCCCGGCGTTACGCCCGGCCCGACCGCCCCGCCTGCACCAGCCGGCAGCCTGACCGCCGAGAACGGCACGGTTGATGCGGCTGCGCTGAAGCAATCCCTTGCGGCGCATTCCGAGGTGCAAATCGTCTTCACCGGCAGCAGCCTCGCGATTCCGGTCTCTGCTCTGCTGGAGGCGGCCGGAAAGCCGGATGCCGCAATTGCGGCTTCGGGCGAAGCCGGGACCTACCGGCTTGCCCTGGCCGGCCTCCGGCCGGACGCTTTGGCCGCCCGGCTGAACGTCTCTGCGCAAGACTTGACGCTTCGCATTACCATCCGCGAAGCCAGCGCGGAGGAAACGGCGCGCGTTTCCTCCGCCGTCCGCGCCGAGGGTGCGCAAGCCGTGGGCAAACCGGTTGCTTTTGAAGCGGTCGCGGCAGCCGCGGATGGCCGGACGGTCTCCGTATCGTCCGGGCTGTCGGCCTACCAAGACGGCAAATGGACCGTCGGCGGCGCCGTCGCCCCGAGGAATGCAACCGTTGTTCGCATTGACCCGGTAACGGGGGAGCTGCGCTTCGTTCCCGCCGTCTTCCGGAGCGAAAACGGAACGACGACGGTGACGGCGAAGCACCGCGAAACAGGCCTGTTCGCCGTCTTGACCCGGAGCGTCCAATTTGACGACATGCGCAACCATTGGGCAGCCGATTACGCCGGCCTGCTGGCCAACAAAGGCGTGCTTTCCGGCGCAGGCCGGAACCGCTTTGAAGGCGGACGCCCCGTGACCCGCGCGGAATTTGCCGCGATGCTGGCAAACGCGCTCGATCTGCCCGCGTCACCCGCCGCAAGCGGCGCTGGACGTTTCTCCGACATCGCCTCCGCCGCCTGGTACTCCGGCGCTGTTGCGGCTGCGGCAGACGCCGGGCTGGTCAGCGGCTATGAGGACGGCCGCTTCCGCCCGGGCAAGGAAATCAGCCGCGCGGAAATGACCGTCATGCTGATGAAGGCGCTCGCCTATGCCGGCTTCGAGCCGGCGGCCGGCGGTCCCGCGCCGGATGCGGCCGCCAAGTTCCGCGATGCGGCGGCGATTCCCGCCTGGGCCAAAGAGGCCTTTTCATCCGCGCTTGGCCTCGGGCTTCTGTCCGGCATGTCGGCCGATGTGCTGGGACCGGAGCAAATCGCCACCCGCGCCCAATCGGCCGTCATTCTCACCAAGCTGCTGCGGACGGCCGAATTGATCGACTGATCTCCGCGCGCCAAAAGCCCGCAGGGGACCTCTGCAAATGCCGGCTCTTCCGGGTTTTCCGGGAGAGCCGGTTTTCCAGGGGAGCGTTAACACTCTTCTAATGATTCTCTGCTAGGGTAAAAGGGAAATGTTTCCGCGATGGGCCATGCCCGCTACTTGCACCGACAACGGAGGGATAACAGTGAAACGCGATCTGCAAACCGGCTTGACCTTAAGCAAACGGATTCCGGCGGTCCGCAAGGAAGAGGACCTGGAGGCGGCCTGCCGCAGCGGCTGGCCGGTCATTTTTCTTCTGATCGGGGATTTGCTCACGGTGGAAGGGTATGTCGAACGGGCCCTCAAGGCTGGAAAGAAAGTTTTTCTGCACGTGGACTTCATCATGGGACTCGGCGGCGATCCCATCGTGATGAAATACATCGCGGAGAAGGTCCGCCCGACCGGCATCATCTCCACCAAAAGCCACTTCGTGAAGCACGCCAAAAAGAACGGCCTGCTGGCGATCCAGCGGCTGTTTCTGATCGACACGTCGGCGCTGGAGCACGGCATCCAGAACATCCGGCAGAGCGGGGCGGACGCGGTCGAGATCATGCCGGGGCTGATTCCCCGCGTCATCCGGGAGCTGGACGCCAGCCTTTCCCTGCCGATTAT
Organism: Gorillibacterium sp. sgz306347; assembly: GCF_059735245.1. Classification (NCBI taxonomy): domain Bacteria; kingdom Bacillati; phylum Bacillota; class Bacilli; order Caryophanales; family Paenibacillaceae; genus Gorillibacterium; species Gorillibacterium sp. sgz306347. Next base: position 142,389 of record NZ_JCAPET010000004.1, on the reverse strand, counting down.
CGCCGGCGGCCTGATCCGGGACGAGAGCGAAATCGAGCTGGCCCTGGAGGCGGGGGCAAGCGCGGTGTCCATGGGCAACCGCCAGCTCTGGTCCTGAAGCAAGCGCGGCTTTACACATTCTTCATGTCCCGATGACAGAGCGATGACACTGGGCGGTTAGACTGAACGTGATGATACTCGCAAAAGAATAACAAAGGGTACGAGACGAGGAGAAAACCCTTTTATGCAGCAGGCGGACGCGCCGTTTTTCGGCGCGCCGGCGGAGCGCGCATAAAAGGGTTTTTCGTTTGGAAAGGAGTGGGTAAGGATTCTGCCGGAAGCGTGGGACTACGACGGATATTTTTTTGATTTGGATGGGACGGTTTACCTCGGGAACCGGCTGCTTCCGGGTGTGCCGGAAACGCTTGCGGAGCTGCGCCGGGCCGGCAAAACCTTGATGTTTCTCAGCAACACCACGACCCGGACCCGGGAGGAATGCCGGCAGCGGCTTGCGTCCCTCGGTCTGGAGGCGGAGCGGGACGAAGTGGTGACCGCCGCTTACGCATCCGCCGTCTACCTGAAGGAGCGTGCCGCCGCTCCCCGGGTGCTGGCGGTGGGCGAGCCGGCGCTGATCCGCGAGCTGGAGGAGCAGGAGATCGCCACGACGCCGGACCCGCTTGCCGCCACGCATGTGCTGGTCGGCATGGACATGCGCTTCGATTACCTGAAGCTGCATTTGGCCATGACGGCGGTGCGGCACGGAGCGGCGCTCATCGCCGCCAATCCGGACCCGAACTGTCCGATCGAGGACGATCTGATTCCCGACACCGGGGCGCTTTTGAAGGCGATCGAAGCCGCCAGCGAAAAGGCCGCCGAAGCCGTTATCGGCAAACCGAACCGGTATTTCGGCGACAAGGCGCTGGAATGGTCCGGGTTGTCCGCCGGCCGCTGCCTGATGATCGGCGACCGGCTGGAAACCGACATCCGCTTCGGAGCGCGGTGCGGCTTCAAAACCGCCCTCGTGCTGACCGGCATCGCGACGCCGGAGGAGCTGAACCGTTCGCCGCTCCGGCCGGATTACGTCTGGGATTCCATGGAGAGCTTCCTCCGGCTGTCTCCACGCAACCGGTCATTTTACACCGGTTTCACACAGATCGAATACTAGGTTAATGCTGCCTCGCTACTGTTAAAACAGGCAGGACGGGATGATGAACTTGCTTGGCGACCGATGCGCACCGCGAAAAGAAGGTTTGGAGCCGAAGGAGCGTCAGCGCCCGAAGGCCCAAACATTCTCGCAGCGTTATTTTCCGGCACGTGGGACTTGCCTCTTGCGTCTCTCGCAGGCCATGCAACGTTCATTCCTCTAAATAGGAAGAAGAAAAGGAGAGAAATCCATGCGCCCCAAATTTGCCAAAGCCGCCAGCCTAGCTCTGTGCTTCTCGCTTCTGGCCGCCTGCTCCAACTCGAACACCAACGCGTCCACCGCCTCCACTTCGCCGGCCGCGGAGACCGCTTCGTCCGCTTCTCCCGCAAGCGGGGAAAAGATGGAGCTTACCTTTTACTACCCGATCGCGGTAGGCGGTCCCTTGACGGCCACCATCGAACAGATGGCGAAGGACTTCACGGCGGAGAACCCCAACATCACCGTCAAACCGGTCTACACCGGCAGCTACGCCGATACGGCCGTCAAAACCCAGGCGGGCGTGCAGGGCAACAACCCGCCGGACGTTGCCGTGCTCCAGTCGACCGAGCTGTACAGCCTGCTCGACATGGATGCCATCCTGCCGCTTGACGATTACATCGCTTCCGAAGAGAGCGGCTACCTGGACGATTTCTACCCGGCGTTTATGGCCAACTCGCAAACCGGAGGGCATACGTACAGCATTCCGTTCCAGCGCAGCACCATCGTGCTTTACTACAACAAGGATGCGTTCAAAGAAGCCGGCCTTGACCCGGAAAAACCGCCGGCCACCTGGGAGGAAATGCGCGACTACGCCGTCAAGCTGAACAAGCCCGGCCGCTGGGGCCTGGAAATCCCGGTAACGGGTTACGGCTACTGGATGCTGCAAACCTTCGCCCTGCAAAACGGCAAAAACCTGATGAGCGAAGACGGCAAATCCGTTCAGTTCAACACCCCGGAGAACGTCGAAGGCTTGCAGTTCTGGGCCGACCTGTCGCAAAAGGATAAAGTCATGCCGGAAGGCGCGACGGAGTGGGGCACGGTGCCTTCGGACTTCCTGGAAGGCAAAACGGCCATGATGTACCACACCACCGGCAACCTGACCAACGTCAAGAACAACGCCAAGTTCGACTTCGGCGTCACCTTCCTGCCGAAGAAGAAATCGTACGGCAGCCCGACCGGCGGCGGCAACTTCTATATTTTCAAAGGCATCGACAAAGCCAAGCAGGACGCGGCCTGGAAATTCGTCAAGTTCATGACGGAAACCGAACGCGCCGCCCAGTGGAGCATCGACACCGGGTATGTCGCGGTGAAAAAGTCGGCCTATGAAACCGATTTGATGAAGCAGTATGCGGCCGATTTCCCGGCGGCACTCGTCGCCCGCGATCAGCTGGAGTATGCGGATGCCGAGCTTTCGACCCACAACAACGGCAAAGTCATGAAGGCGCTGAGCGATCAGGTGCAGGCTGTGCTGACCGGCAGCTCAACTGCGGCGGATGCGCTGAAAAAGGCGCAGGAAGAAGCGGACAAGGCGCTCGCTCCTTTTAACAAGTAACGCTTGAATAACAAGGCTGCGGACAGCGTGCCGGACGGTCCGCTCCCGCGGCCTTGCTTTATACCGGAAGTGCGGGGAGGTACTGCATTGCGCATACATACGAGAAAACGCGGTTGGAAAACAAACGGATTTGCCTGGCTGCTTTTGCTGCCTTCGCTCGCGTTTTTGTTTCTGTTCACCTTCTATCCGATCGCCGGGACGATCCGGCTCAGCTTGTTCCAGGCGGATCTGGCGACGCCCGAACCGTTTTTCATCGGACTCGACAATTACCGGACGCTTATGCAGGACGAAATTTTTCAGAAGGTAATGCTCAACAACCTCTGGTTTGCGCTCGGGACGGTTCCGACCTCGCTCGGGCTGGCGATCCTGATGGCGGTTTTTGCCAACAAGGCGCTGCGCGGAACGGGCTTTTTGCGGGTGGCCTTTTTCTACCCGACCTTGATGCCGATGATTGCGGCCGCAAACGTGTGGCTGTTCATTTATACACCGGAATACGGCCTGATGAGCCGCTTGATGGATCTGGCGAACGCCGGCGGAGTTCCGTTTCTCGGCTCGGAAAAGCTCGTCATGGGCGCACTGATCGTGATGGTGATCTGGAAAGAGGCGGGGTACTTCATGATTTTCTATCTGGCCGGCCTGCAAAACATCTCGCCGGAGCTGTACGAATCGGCGCAGGTGGACGGCGTGGGGCGCTGGCGGGTGTTCCGCAAAATCACGTTCCCCCTGCTCATGCCCACTACGCTGTTTGTGCTGATCGTGGCGATGACCAACGCCTACAAGCTGGTCGATCACCTGATGATCATGACCAAGGGCGGGCCGAACAACGCCAGCAACCTGCTTTTGTATTACATTTACGAAACGGCCTTCAGCTTCTGGGATCAGGGTATGGCTTCGGCGCTGACCGTCATCATGGTGGCGATTCTGCTGCTCTTTGCCGCGCTGAACTTTTTCGGAATGGACCGGAAAATTCATTATCGCTAACAGGAAAGGAGGCAGTGTGACATGCAAAAAACCTGGAAATCCGCGGGACGTGTGCCGATTATGCTCTTTGCCGTCCTGTGGCTGGTGCCGCTTCTCTGGATGGCGGTAACGGCGTTTCGTCCCCGGCAGGTGGCGCTGTCGCCGTCGTTTTCGCTGGAATTTACGCTCGGGAATTTTGCGCGGGTTTGGGAAGCCGCGCCCTTCGGGCAGTATTACTTGAATACGGTTCTGATCGTGGCTGGCGTGTTTGCGGTGCAGGCGGTAACGGCGACGATGGCCGCTTTTGCGTTCGCCCGTCTGGAGTTCGTGGGGAAAAACGCCGTGTTTCTGCTCTTCCTGGTGCAGATCATGGTTCCGGCGGACGTGCTGATTTTTCCCAACTACAACGTGCTGAAGGAATTGGGGCTGCTGGACACGAAGCTGGGGCTGATGCTGCCGTATTTTGCGTCGGCGTTCGGGATCTTCCTGCTGCGCCAGACGTTCAAGTCGATTCCGGCGGAGCTGGACGACGCGGCGGTGGTGGAGGGCTGCTCGAAATGGCGGATCATGTGGCAAATCTACGTCCCGCTGGCCCGTCCCGCTTACGTCGCCTTCGGCCTGGTGTCCGTCAGCTACCAATGGAACAATTTCCTGTGGCCGCTGATCGTAACCAACTCGGTGGAAAACCGTCCGCTGACGGTCGGCCTCGCCATCTTCGCCCAATCGTTTGAGATCGGGGCCCAATGGACCGAGGTGAGCGCCGCCACGCTGCTTGTGATTGCGCCGCTCCTCGCCGCGTTCCTGCTGTTTCAGCGGCAGTTTATCAACAGCTTCATTCACTCGGGGATCAAATAGGCGGCTAGCGGTACTGCCGCACTTTGAGGGACTCCATGACAGGCAGTGTTACCATCGAGAGGAGAAGGAGCGAAAACAGAAAGACATAGTTTTTACAGGTTAGAAAAAAGAAAACCGACGGATTTCCGGCTCGCGCCGGTGGTCCGTCGGTTTTTTGGTGTTTCGCGCTTTTGCAGCGGATGAAGGTTAGTTGCTTGTCGGCTGCCATTCTCCTGCCGCTGTGTAGCCGTTCGCGACATGCTCCTGGTCAAAATGAACGGGCACGATCACTTGGCCAAGGAGGTTGAAATTTTCGTCGTAGATGCCGATGAAGATCAATTCGTCGTGGACGATTTTGTCGGCCTCATCAGCGCTTTGGTAATAAGTTTGTTGTCTCAAGTATTGGTCTTGGAAATCGGGCTCAATTAAATAACCAATGGAAGGTGCGAAATGAGAAAGATTAATTTTGTATTCTTCCACCGTGAGTCCAATCGGGAGAACATTCAGCGGACCGTTAAGTCTGGAATTTTTATAGCTGACGTATTGCGCTTCCGGAAAATCCGCCAGCAGGAGCGGACTGTTCAACCTTAATGTATAGCCGTTCTTATAGGGAAAATCCTTAATGTATGCCATGTTGTACAAGTCGATAAGCTGCTGCTTTGTTAATACTTCCAGCGTGAGCATTCCCGTGTTCGAATAAACAGGCGGCGTGCTGAAATCGTAGTGGTACTCGCCCTCCGCCAATACTTCTGTTTCCCGCATGATTCGGGCGTACCAGACGCCTTTTTCTTGGTGAAAGACGTCATCGGGAATTATTTCACCGCGGTTTCCGGTAAAAAAGGGCTCTTCGTTAGCAGAGTGCGATAAGGCGATGGTATCGGAATAATGAATATACTTACCGTTTACGCTCCCCGCAAGGATACGATAAACGTTTTCGGCCACCGAGCCGTCGGAGTTATACGTCCGCTCGATATCTACCGCAAGCGCTTCTTGAAGCGTCCGGGGGTATACGATGTCAATCGTATACGATTCCAAAGCTTCTTTATCCGCACTTTCGACCATAATATTCAGAACCTCATCCGTTTTGGGCTTGATTACAAGTTCGAAGGTATGCTGGTCTTTCTCCAAAGAAACCGGAAGGCCGTAGTTGGTGTGATGGCGATAAATCGCATAACTGGTTTCTGCATACGTTGCTGCGCTTACGGTAACCGTTACGGATGCAGGCTGTGTCATGCCGTCGGGCGTAACAATCCGGTAATAACGATGCTCGGCGTTAAAACCGGTACCTAATATCTCGTTGGCACCATTGATTTGCTCCAGCACATAACCTTCAATCCCGATATTGTTTACACTTGCATCCCCGCACTCTTCCGGTGTTCTCTTGCAAGGCTCCTCGCCGCCCGGATTCCCGCCGTTGCCGGGCGGAACCGAACCGCCGCCAACAATGGGAGGCGTTGTTGTTCCGGCGCCGCCGCCTTCGACTTTGCCTGGAGTAGTAGCGAAAGTAGAGCCTGCCGCCCCGTCGTTGACGGTCGCTTTTTCCACTGTGCCTTTGCCGAGCGTTTTGGTGACCGCGTTCAGCACAAGATCGAGAATTTTTGCTCCGGCGTCAATAGTGAGCTCATTGTTGGCCGCTTTATCGCCAACCGTCAGCTTTTCCACCGATCCGCCGGGGATGGCGATTTTAATGTTTGCCGCAAGAACTTGAACGTCTTCAAATACGCCTTTCAATTGCACATTCGAACCGGCAGGCAAGTTGGCCGCCAGCTCCACATTGCCAAAGCCGCTATCCTTAACAGCCGATTCCTCCAGCTTGGTAGGCGTATGAATGACAGCGTGATTAACGGAGGATTTGCCGATTACCAAAATCCGGACCGTTCCGGAAGCCTTATCTACGGCGATGCGAGTCAGAACAGAATCCTCGAAATGGATTGAGTTTTCCCCGCCGCCGCGGACCGTCGTCGTTCCTTCCACCTTCACGTTTTTGAAGAAGACATCGCCTTCGCCAACGCCTTCCGTCAACGTCAGATCGCCTTTGATCACCAGGTTTTGCAGCGTCACCCCGGGTGCGCTGACAATCACATCCCCATAAATCGTTTCCGTTACGGTTGCAGAGATGGGTCCATATGTACCGGCTTTGTCGTAGGTGACGGACTTGTTATAGAAGCCGCTGGCTTTTTCCAGCAGAGTGACCGCTTCGGCGCGGGTCAACGGCCCTTTTGCCAACAACTCGCCTTTCGGGTTGCCTTTGAGAATTCCTTCCCGAACAAGCACGGCGATGGAGGATTTGCTCCAGGCGGCAATGGTTTTGGTGTCCCGGAATACGGCCAGCTCGGCATCCGCATCCGCTGAGGGTTGCAGATTAAGCAGACCGGCGATCATAACGGCCGCTTCCTGCCGGGTGACCTTGGCGTTCGCCCGAATGGTGCGGTCGTCATATCCTTTTACGTAACCGGCCTTCACCGCGGCCGCAATGTCGTTGTAAGCCCAGTGCCCGGACGTTAGATCGGCAAAAGCCAACGTTTCTTTTTCGGTAAAATGAAACACTTTGTTCGTCAATGCAATGAATTCGGCCCGCGTAATGGGGCGGTTTGGTGCATAAACGCCGTTTCCGTAGCCGGACAGCAAGCCCTCTTGAACCCAAGCGCGCATGTCGGCTTCCGCCCAATGCCCGGTCAGGTCGTCTTTGGCAGCCGCTGCGGCCGCTCCTGCCGGCGCAGCCAGAGACAGTGTCATAGCGAAAATCAACAGCAAGCTTGCGATTTTGCGAAAACGTTTCAGCCGATGCATTCCTTTTCCTCCCGATGAGATAGTGGTCTGCGTGAATGTGGACGGTTTGCCGTCAACCGGGTTTACCACATTCTCTCTTTTTCCGGCGCAGATTCTTCCATTATAGGCCATAAGATGGGGGTTTCAAAGAAGAATATGGAACAAATGACTTATTTTTTTGAAGCAAATCGTTTCCTTAGCCGGCAGGATGATTTTTTACACTCCGTTAACCTTGTCCTGACCTTCCGCATGACATTTGCCCGGTATACTCTTACTCGAATCCGGCGCAAGCCGACAATTCAGGCGATTCCACTTTCGAGGAGGGTACACGTTGAAAACTGCGGGAAAACGCTTTATGGCGATCGCGCTGGCCGGGGGACTGATTGCCGGATCGGCGGGCAACACCGGCACCGGCTACGCCGAAACGGCGGATCGGGCGGACACGAATCGGTTGAACGCGGCAGAGCTTTTGCCTTATGCCGGAACTGCCGACTCTTTGTCCGTATCGCATCTTGATTCCTACCGGGTCGGCGTCACCAACGAAGACGGCGGCGTCGCGGAGATCGTCCGCTACAACAAGGACAATCAATCGTTTTACCTGGTGAACGGCGCGACGAATCCGGCGACACTGGACATTGTAAAGCTGCAGGCCGACGGCAAAGCCGTGAGGGCAAAGTCGGTGGACGTGCAGGCGCTGGCGGCTGCCGCGTCTTCGGGATTTGCATTCGGCGACCTTACCAGCGTGGACATCAATACAAAAACGGATCGCGTGGTTCTGGCCGTGCAGGAAGCGGAGACAGCCAAAAACGGTCTTATTCTTGTTTTGGATTACGACGGGAATCTTCTGAGTTCGTATGAAGCGGGCGTACAGCCCGATATGATCAAAATGACCCGGGACGGCCGGTACATCCTGACGGCGGACGAAGGGGAATCGCGCGAAGGCGCTGCCGGGACCGATCCCGAAGGAAGCGTCACCATCGTGGATACGGCGAACGGCTCGGTCAAGCATGCGAAGTTTGACAACCCCGCCGTCATTGACGACAGCGTACATATCCGGGGCGCGGCCAATCCCGCAACCGGGGTGATTGAAGGGGCGGGAAGCAAGGCGGACGCCCTGTCCGACTTTGAGCCGGAATACATCGCTTTGTCGGCGGACGAGCAAACCGCGTACGTTTCCCTGCAGGAAAACAACGCGATTGCCGTGCTGGATATCAACGCCGGCGCCTTCACCTCCGTGAAGAGCCTCGGCTACAAGGATTTCAGCCTGCCCGGCAATGAGCTGGATCTCATTAAGGACGGCGAAATAAATTTTGAGAACTCGCCTTTCTTCGGCGTTTATATGCCGGACGGCATTGCGTCTTATACAGTGGGCGAGGCCACTTATTTGTTCACCGCCAACGAAGGCGACGCGACCGGCTGGGACGGCCGGGAAAATGAATCGACGATCGGCAAACTGAAGGGCCAGCTGAATCCCGCTTCCCCGGCGGCCGCGTTCGTTTCGGGAAAAACCGACTACGACAAGGTCGAAGTCATGACCGATCTCGGCCGCAATTCGGAAGGGCTGTACGAAAACCTGTATCTGTTCGGCGGCCGCTCGTTCTCGGTATGGGACGCCTCCACTATGGAGCAGGTGTACGACAGCGGCAGCGATTTTGAACGGATTACGGCCGAGCGGCTGCCGCTGCATTTTAACGCCAGCAACGACAAGACCGAGCTTGACAGCCGCAGCGCCAAAAAAGGACCGGAGCCGGAATACGTAACGGTCGGCAAGGTGGGCGAGAAGGCTTTCGCCTTTATCGGGCTGGAGCGGGTCGGCGGCGTGATGATGTACGACGTGACGAATCCCGCTGCGCCGAAGTTCGTGAACTACACGAATACGCGCATTTTTGAGCCCCAAAACAATCTGGAAACGGACACCGGACCGGAAGGGCTTGAGTTTATTCCGGCCCCCGACAGCCCGACCGGCCAGCCGCTGCTTCTGGTGGCGAACGAAGTCGGCGGAACGGTAACGGTGCTCCAGCTGAACGTCACTAAGGTGGACCTGAACAGAACTACGGTCACGTTGACCGAGGGCGGCGAGCCCTTTGCGCTGCAAGCTGCGGTTATGCCGATCGGCGGGGGCGAAGAAGCGGTAACCTGGTCGTCCTCCGACACGGGGGTGGCGTCGGTTGATGCAAACGGGCTCGTCACCCCCGGGCAAAAAGGAGAAGCGGTCATCACGGCCTTAAGCGCCGACGGCTATGGCATCGCCGAAGCCAAGGTCCGGGTCTTTGCGCCCGACGCCGGAGAGAATTGGACGCTGACGGTCATGCACACCAACGATACGCACGCCCATCTGGCTGACATCGCCAAGCGGGCGACACTGGTGGAGCAGGTCCGCAGCGAAGGCGGAGACAGCGTGCTGCTGGACGCGGGCGACGTGTTCTCCGGCGACCTGTATTTTACCAAGTGGGCCGGGCAAGCCGATCTTGTCTTCATGAACGAGCTCGGCTACGACGCGATGACCTTCGGGAATCACGAGTTTGACAGCGGAACGAAAGTGCTGGCGGATTTTATCAAGGGCGCGAAATTTCCGCTTTTGACGGCAAACGTTGACTTCACGAAAGACGCGAACGTCGGTCCGCTGCTGGAGGAAGGCAAAACGATCGACTCCTGGGCCGATAAAACAACGGCAAATGCGGGCGTTTACCCGTACGTTGTGCTGGATGTAAACGGCCATAAGGTCGGAGTGTTCGGATTGACTACGGAGGATACCAAAGAGACGTCCAGTCCCGGCAAGGACGTCGCATTCCGCGAAGCGGCCGGAGCCGCGCGCGAAACGGTGGAAGCGCTGGAGGAGAAGGGCGTCAACCGCATTATCGCCCTGTCGCACCTGGGCTACAACCGTGACAAAACGCTAGCCGAAGCCGTCGAAGGCATTGACCTGATCGTCGGCGGGCATACCCATACGAAGCTGGATCAGCCCGAATTTGTGACAGACGCGGCATTCGGAACGGCGACAGCGATTGTGCAAGCCAACGAGTGGGGCAAGTATCTCGGCCGCGTTGACGTTGTTTTTGACCGGGACGGGAATGTGGTAACCGGTGAAAATGGTACAGCCGGCGGTCTCCTGCCGGTGGACGCTTCCGTTGCAGCTGATCCGAAGGTTGGGGAAATGCTGGCGCCTTACAATGCGGAATTGGAAGAAATGAAAAAAGAGGTCGTCGGACAGGCAGGTGTACTGCTCGACGGCGAGCGGACAAATGTGCGTGCCAAAGAAACCAACCTCGGCAACCTGATCGCCGACGGCATGCTGGCGCGGGCCAAGGAACTGAAAAACGCGGATGTGGCGATCATGAACGGCGGCGGCATCCGGGCCTCGATCCCGGCCGGCGATATTACGATGGGGCAGCTCCGCACGGTGATGCCGTACGGCAATACCCTGACGGTGCTGGATGTTACCGGCACGCAGCTGAAGGCAGGCCTGGAAAACGGGGTGTCCGGCGCGAAGCTTGCCGACCTGCCGGGCAAGTTCCCGCAGGTGGCGGGCATGCGCTTCAAGTGGGACCCTGCGCAGCCGGCCGGCGACAAAGTATTTGACGTAGAAATCCTTAAGGACGGCGCTTACCTTCCGCTCGACCCGCAGGCCACGTACCGCCTGACTACAAACAGCTTTGTGGCCAAGGGAGGCGACGGCTACGTTTCGTTTGCCGAAGCGCTGGAAGGCGGCGCTTACTATGAGGATTTGGGTTATCCCGATTACGAGATTTTCATCGGGCATGTAAAAGCTTTGGGCGGCACCGCCAGACCTGCCGTAGAAGGAAGAATCGTCGAGCAGGAAAAGCCTTCGGGCAACCCGGGCCCTTGGTACCCCGGGCCCCCGGCAGCGACGCCGACCCAAAGTCCTTCGCCGAGTCCGAGCCCTGCGCCGTCTCCGGCGGACGGCAATGTGCTGAGCGGAGACGCACTGAAAACGACGGAGGAAACGGACGCGGCGGGACGGACGGTGCATCGGGTGACCGTGGAAGCGGCCGACCTGACTGCGGCCGTGACGGAGGCCTGGAATAACACGTCCGCCGGCCAGACGGCGCTGATCGTAGAGGCGTCCGGACTGACCGGCCCGGTGGCCGTAGCGCTTCCGGCCGCGCCTCTGCTTGCGGCGGCTCCAGCGGGCAAAACCGGGGAGCTGATCGTTGCGGTGAATACGCAAACCGCCAGCTATCATCTGCCGGTATCCGTGCTGACGCAGCAGGGCGGCGGGCAAGGGCTCGACGCGGACAGCGTGCTTACCGTCCGCATCGCGCCAGTCGACAGCGCCGTCCAGAACGAGATTGCCGGCGTTGCAACGGATATGGGCGCACGCGTGATCGGAGGACAGGCGGTGGAATTCGCTGTTCAGCTGACGGCAAACGGACAGACGCGCGAGCTGGACAGCTTCGGTTCCACTTATGTCACCCGCTATGTTTATCTGCCGCAAGGCGTTAACGCGGCGGCGGCGGTTCCGGTTCTTTATGATCCGGCGAATGGTTCCTTCCGCTTCGTACCCGGTCAGCCGGCGATCGTAAACGGCAAACCGGCGTATGCCATGACGCGTCCGGGCAACAGCACGTACGCGGTGCTGGAATATTCGAAGGCGTTTGCCGATCTCGCAGGGCACTGGGCCCAAGGCGATATTGAAACGCTGGCTTCGAAGCTGATCGTGTCCGGCCAGTCGGAAACGGCCTTTGCGCCGAAGAAAACCGTCACCCGCGCCGAGTTTGCTTCCATGCTGGTTCAGGCGCTCGGCCTTGATCCGGCGGATGGCGCGAAGACGAACGCCTTCGCGGACGTCTCCGCTTCGGCCTGGTATGCGGACGCCGTGGAAACGGCGTACCGGAACGGGCTGATCAGCGGCCGCAGCGCCGAAACGTTCGCCCCGCAGGCGACCGTCACCCGCGCCGAGATGGCCGTGATGATCGGCAACGCGATGCGCTTCGCCGCGCCGGAAGCGGGCGGAACCGCCGACGCGGCGGTGCTGGACCGCTTCGCGGACCGCGCCTCGATTCCGCAATGGGCGCGGGAGCATGCGGCCCGTCTTGTAGCGGACGGCATCGTGAGCGGCAAAACGCCGCAAACCTTTGCCGCGAAGGACACCGCTACCCGCGCGGAGGCCGCGGTCATGCTGCTGAAATCGCTCCGGGAGCTGGACTTCCTGCCTTAATCGTGAATTGATTGTCAGCACATCAAATAAGATCTTTACAGCCCCCTCGCCGGCCTTTCGGCGAGGGGCTTTTGTTCCAAGCGTGCGTGAGATGCGGAATGGAAGGCAAGAAGGTGAGATGAGGGAGCGGAAGGAATGAAGGGTTGACTGAACCCTAGGGGCGCAGTAGATAGCAGGCGGGAACGTACGAGGGGCATGTTGGTGAGAGTGTGATAGCCGGCGGGCCGGAAACCCACCCTGAAAGTAACGTAAAACCCCAATTCTCATAGTTAGGTGCGACTAGCGGGCTGTGCGGCTAAACGATGGCATGAACGGGGGGGCAGAAAGGAGATTAGAAAAACTCTAACGGTTGCCAGCGAGCTTATTTTGCCGAAAACGGGGCTTTTGAAAATGTAACGGTTGCCACAGAGCTTATTTGGTGATAGGAGGGGGTTTTTGCGTCATTTTAAGGCAAATAAGCTCGCTCACAACCGTTAGAAAATGAAACAGGGGTTTTTTTGCCAATTAAGCCCTGTCACAACCGTTAGCCACCCATGCCCTGGCGGGCACCACAGACTATGAAGTTTGCGTTATTTTCAGGGTAGAAAGGAAGCGTGCCGGACTGCGGGAGCCGATGACGATTTTGCCGTGTAAATGCTCAGGTTCCAGCAAAGTTTAGTCGCGAATCCCGCGGGAACGGGCGCGGGCGCGGGGCAAATGAGAAAGGTTGCGATTGCATAATTTGATGAAAACCGAGCGAGCTTATCCCCTGCTTTGCCAGGTCTGGGAGACTGGGGTGAACTAGCGAGTGCGCAAAAAGGGAATCTCCGGGCAGCAAACAAGCAGCATGTTAGAGAGGAGCGCCGAGCGGTATAGGAACAGGCGTCTTCGTCCTTTTGTTTCGTTTTCGGGCCCGGTCGGCCTCTGCCTGTGTTATGATGGGAGAAAAGCTTGATCGCAAGTGTCAAAGGAGACCTGAAATGACGCAACAAACCAAACGCCCGTCCGCGAGCGGCGCTGCCAGACGGGGCTTTTGCTGCTCGGCCGTTCTGCTGCTGGTTTTGGCAGGCTGCGGGGGCAAAGGCGAAACAGCCGTTTCCGTGGCTCCTACGGAGACGCCGATGGTACTTCCAACCGTAACGACGGCGCCCAGTCCGACGCCGGAGCCGGTGCTGCCTTTTGTTTTCCCGCTGACCGGTCTGCCGACGGAAGTCGAAGCCCTGCAGCGGCCTTTTATGATCATGGTGGAGAATTCCCCGGCCGCCCGGCCCCAATCCGGACTGGATCAGGCCGATATCGTTTATGAGGTGCTCGCGGAAGGCGAGATCACCCGTTTTTTGAGCGTCTTCCAAAGTGAAAAACCGGCCGTCATCGGCCCGGTTCGCAGCATTCGGCCCTATTTCGTCGAGCTGGGCTTTGGCCTCGACGCCGTACTCGTTCACGCCGGCTGGAGCCAGGACGCGATGAACAAGATGGTCGAGCTGGGCGCCGCCCACCTGGACGAGCTGTACGGAGACGGCGCGTCCTATTGGCGCTCCAAAGAACGCAAGAAGCCGCATAACTTGTATACCTCTTTCGAAAAAGCGACCGAAGGAGCCGAACGCCGAAGCTTCCGGACCGAATGGCGCGATCCTTTTCTGACATTTGCTCCGGACGGTCAGACGGTTAAGGGCGACCCGGCGGAAGCTGTGGAAATTCCGTACCTGCTAGGCTACAAGGTAGCTTACGCGTTCGATGCGGCGTCTCATACGTACCTGAGAACGATGGCAGGCGAGCCGCATCTCGACAAGGAGTCGGGCAAGCAGCTGAGCGCAACCAACCTGCTTGTTATCGAAGCGGAGCATCGGGTGCTGGACAGCGCGGGACGGCGGGATGTCGACGTGCACGGGCCGGGCAGCGGCGTTCTTTTCCAGCAGGGGCTCATGCGCGAGATCACGTGGGAGCAGCGGGACGGCGCCATCCGGGCGTATGCGGACGGGGTGGAGGTTCCTCTGCTGCCGGGTAAAACCTGGGTTCAAATAGTGCCGGTCGGCACGGAGCTTACCATCCAGTAATCGCGGGAAGCCGCGCAAAAAGGCGCATTGACCCCGGCAGCGTTTGGCGGGCGGCATGATGGAACGTTTTCCCGTTCCTGCGTGCCGCTTTTTTGCGGCTGGACGCGCGCCGGGTAACGCCTGCGGCTGGACGCGCGCNGGCGCATTGACCCCGGCAGCGTTTGGCGGGCGGCATGATGGAACGTTTTCCCGTTCCTGCGTGCCGCTTTTTTGCGGCTGGACGCGCGCCGGGTAACGCCTGCGGCTGGACGCGCGCCGGGTAACGCCTGCGGCTGGACGCGCGCTGCGTAGCGCCCGCGGCTGGACGCGCGCTGCGTAGCGCCCGCGGCTGGACGCCCGCCGCCCGCCGCTTATCGGCGGAACAAACGAAACAGCTCGCTTTCCGTCGCGAGCAGAATAGCGATGCCGAGCAGCCCGAGGGCGCCGAGGAGAAGCGCGGCCGCGTTTTGGAGGCGGCGGGGGTCCCCAAGGCGCTTCTTCAGGGCGGCGTAAACGGCTGCTCCGATGAGCGTTCCGCCGGTGTTCAGCAGCACGTCGTCAACGTCGGCCGCCCCGATCGCCAAAAGAAATTGCGCCGCCTCGAACCCGAGGCTGAGGCAGAGGCCTGCCACAACGGTTTGCCGCAGGGGTTTGGCCCATAAAAGCGGAAGAAAGAGGCCGAGCGGAACAAACAGGGCGACGTTGCCGGCGATGTTTTTTACCGCAAAAGCGGCGCCGAGCGGGCTGGTGATCATGTCCAGCGTGGACTTCAACGGGATGAAGCTGATGTCTCTTTCGTACCACCCGAAAAGGCCGAACAGGTTGTACAGCGGAGCGTCCTTGAACAAAATGATCCGCACCAGCACGAGCAAATAGACCGCAAAAAGAGCAAGCAGCCCGTAATGAATTCCATTCTTTGTGCGTTTCACCAACGCGATCCCTCCACGGAAAAAATGGCAGCCGGCTCGACCGGATCGAGCCTGTTCCGATCGTATCAGAACCGGACGGCGGATTTGGCGGGGAAAAGCGAAAGAAAAGCTTAACTTTTTCTTAAAGTTCAGACCAAAAGGACAAAGCCGGAACCGAATTCGGAAAAACCGGCGCGGCCTGTCCGTTTCGGTACGAAAACGGCAAGGCGTGCGTCCGTTTTGGCAGGTAAAGTAAAGGGCGAAAGGGAGAACCGTATGGATTGGTCGGAAAGAATGAACCGGATGATCGGCTATATCGAGGCTCATCTGACGGAGGATGTGGACTATGCCGAAGCGGCGAAAATTCTGGGCTGCACCGCGCAGCATCTGCAAAGGATGTTTCCGTTCGTAACAGAAATGTCCCTGTCGGAATATATTCGCAGACGGCGGCTGACTCTAGCAGCAGCCGAGCTTCGGGCCAGCGGAGCGAAGGTGATAGACGTAGCTCTGAAATACGGCTACGAGTCTCCGGAGGCGTTCGCCCGCGCTTTTCAGCAGGTGCATGGAACGACGCCGACGGCCGCCCGGAGCGCCGGGACCGTTCTCAAATCCTATCCGCGTCTCTCCTTTCAATTGACCGTCAAAGGAGCGGAGGAAATGAAATACCGGATCGAGGAGTTGGACGCGTTCGCCGTCCTGGGTTATGCGGAAACGGTGAGCACGGAAGAAGCCTACGCCGTTGTCCCGGAGTTATGGGCCAAGGCAGGCCGCGAGGGGGTGTTTGAGAAGCTGTGGGAGGTGCGCTCGGAAAGCGCGCGCCCGCGCGGAATTCTCGGCGTATGCGCGGATGGGGATTGGGGCAAAAGCGAAACCTTCCGCTACTTGATGTCCATCGCCTCCGAACGTGCGGAAGCCGAAGGAATGGAGAAGAGGACCTTTCCGGCAGCGACATGGGTCGTTTTTGAAACGGAAGGTCCTCGGGAAACCGTCGCCGATCTGTGGCGGCGCTACTATGCGGAATGGCTGCCAACGGCCGATTACGGGCTTGCGCCGCTTCCCGCCATCGAATGCTACCTGCCGCCGGAGGAAAACAAAAACGAGCTCTGGATTCCGGTCGTGTCGAACGGCCCGTCCCGCTAGAAGCGAAACGGTAAATCAAAGCGCCCAGACGTCGGCATACTCTTTATGCCGGCGGAACTGGGCTTCCGCGTACCAGCAGGACGGAACGATTTTTTGGTTGTTCTCGCGGGCCATTTCGACGACGCGTTTGATCAGCTGCTCCGCAAGCCCCGTCCCCCGCCGTTTCGGATCGACGAACGTATGATCCACAATGATCGTTTCTTCGCTTTGGGGCACCCAAGTTACTTCCGCAATTTGCTCTCCGTTTTCTAATACGACAAACCGGTTTTCCTGCCGGATCCATTCCTGTTCGTTCATGCGAATGCACTCCTTTAGTGGCGCCTGCCCTTCGGCCGGCGCTTTTTGTATGTACTTACACGGGGAAGGGGCGGATGACTCCGCCCCGAGGCCCGTCCTGAATTCGGAAGGTTTGAGCTTGGAGCCAAGCAATGGGAGAAACCACAAACGTTCCATTAAAAAAGTGAACGCTTTCCCCCAGGGATGCCTTTAAAATTATTGACGGATGCTTATTCCTTTATGACCGATAATCAAATTGTCATGCGGATTGGCAAGCGTTTGGTGCTGAAGCGGCGGATTCGTCACCTTCTTCTATTGCAGTTTGAAAGATCTTTTGCGGAAAAATGGCAGCTGTGACGAATATTATATATTCTTGTCGCCTTGTGGATTACTTTTGATAATTATTACCTAAAAATCGGAGGAACAGAGGATGACGAAAAAGGCAATCGGTCTTGTTTTGTTGGCAATCGGTCTAGTTGCGGGTTATTCCTTCTACAAAGGCAATCTGGTGCTCGGGATTGTTTGCCTGGTTGGCGCCATGCTGGCTGGCCTGATCTTATACGGCATGTCCGGAAGGAAAAAGGAATCAGGCAAGAACGTCGTGAAGATGGAAGGGCGAACGGTACAGGTCTTCAGCCGTTTGGACGGGGAGTCCGACTTTGAAGAAGCCAAGCGGGTGCGCGATGAAATGATAAAGGGCTTGAAGCTTGATGATTTCAGATTGGAGACCCACAAAGCCACGGATTTGTTCCTGAACAAAGACTTTGAAGGAAGCATCCGCGCTTATGAAGAGATCATGGTGAAGTATCCCGAAAAGAAAGGCGAATGCTACGGGCATATCGGGGTCTCCGAATTTTTTCTGGGCCATTATGAAACCGCTCTGGAACGGTATATCCAGGCCAAGGAAAACGGCGAAGATCATGACACGACCGAATATAATATCTGGGAAGTGTGCGAGCTGCTTTACAAAAGGGACGGCTCCAAGCATTGGGTCGAACAATATGTGACCCTCTATCCGGAGGGCGAGTATATAAAAAATGCAAACAAGCTTATTTCCTGATCTTGTTGCGGAAAAGGTGCCGGCATGAGTTCAATGGAGCAGCAGAGAGAACTCTTGATCATCCAAAACTATATTGACATGGAGCGGTATTCGCATGCTCTGGAGCTTCTGGCGAGAGCGTTGGAGAAGACACCCTCCGACGCCTATCTGATCTACCTGACGGCCCTCTGCCACAGTGAATTGGATCAGGGCCAGGAGGCGCTTGAAGCATGCAAGACTGCCTTGTCAGGCGGCTTCCGCCCCGGCAAATGCTATTACCTGCTCGGGCAAATCCATTTGCAGATGGATCGCTTTGAGGAATCGGAGGCCAGCCTGCTTGCGGCTTTGGATATCGATCCGCAGAATGCGGATTACCTGGCCTTTTACGGTTACCATCAGATGCTTCTCGGGAACAACTGCCGCGCGCTTGAACTCATCAATCAGGCATTGGAATTCGATCCGGAGAACCTCAACGCCTTGCACTATAAGTTTTATTACTACCTGGGAATGGACGATTCGGAAGGGTTTCGTTCCAAGGTGGCGGATACGTATTTTTCCTTAACCACAGACGAGACCGACCGTTTTCTCATGGCCGGGATGCTGGATTATTACAAGTACGATTACAAGAGCGCGGAGGAGAATCTCCGGCAGGCTTTCCAGCTCGATCCGACCAACAAGTATATCTTGAAGCAGCTGGACAAAATCACTCGAAAGCCGCGTTTCTACTATCGTACGAAAAGGATCATCCGGCGCCGAATCCAGCCGAAGCTGTTCAAGATGCAAGCTTTCTTTAGGCTGAAGCTGGTTTTGTTTAAAACGTCGGGGCTTACCAGGGAAACGAGTATCCTTTTTACGGTGCCGCTGGCCTTGGTGGTGCTTCTTGCCGCCGTTCTGATTCTAATTCTCTGACTCTAATCTTGGATGGAGTGCCGTTATGGACAAAATAGAAGTGATGCAAGTGATGCTCGAAAAGGAACCCGAAAATGGGCTTGCCTGGTACCTGCTCGGAGTGGAGTACGTGGAGGCGGGCCGCGACAGCGAGGCGCTGTATGCTTTTTCCAACGCCCTTACATACTGCGGCAGTGAGTTCAAGGAGAAGGTGTTCGAACAGCTTTCCCGGCTAACCAGGGGGGCGGCGAGTCTGCCGGACGAGGCATTGGCCGATGAGGGAGAGGATATGACGGACAGCAACGGGGCGGATGAGCAATGGACGGAGGATGCGGAAGAGGACGAGGAGCCGGCGGATAAAGAGGAGGCGAACGAGGAGCCGGCAGACGAAGAGGAGAAGCTCGTCCGGCTTCGCGTTGTGCAAGGGGGCAAAGGAGGAGCCGACGTTCTGTCGGAGACCCGCGAGCAGCAGACGGTTACCTTTGAGCAGGTGGGCGGCTATGAAGACTTGAAGGATGTCATCCGAATGAAGATCATCAAGCCCTTCAGCAGCCAAAGCTTGTTCAGCAAGTTTAAGAAGAAGACGGGCGGCGGCATCCTCATGTACGGTCCGCCGGGATGCGGCAAAACCTTCATGGCCAAGGCTACGGCAGGCGAGTGCAGGGCGAGGTTTCAGGCGGTTCATATCACCGATATTCTGGACCCCTATCTCGGCGTCAGCTCCCAAAACATCAAGGACATTTTTCTGAATGCCCGGGCGAAAAGCCCCTGCGTGCTGTTTTTTGATGAGATTGATACCATCGGCTTTAACCGGGCCAAGCTCGCATCCGAGCATATGCGCCCCATCATCGACCAGTTTCTGACGGAGCTTGAAGGCATCGACACCAATACGCAAAACATGCTCATCATCGGGGCGACCAACATGCCGTGGGATGTGGACCCGGCTTTCAAGCGTCCGGGGAGATTTGACAAGGTGCTCTTTGTTCCTCCTCCGGACAAGAACGCCCGCATGGCTATTTTGCAGTTGAAAATGGCGGGCCGGCCGCAGGAGGCCATCGATTATGACGCCATTGCCGAGAAAACCGAACTGTATTCGGGCGCCGACCTGGAGAATCTGATCGAAACCGCTACAGAATACGTGATCACCGAAATCATGAAGACGGAGATCGAGCGGCCGATCCGCACAAAGGATCTGCTGCGCGCCATCGAAGCCACCCGACCGTCTACGATTGAGTGGTTGAAGACGATCAAGAACTATGTGAAATATTCCAACCAAACCGGTCTCTATGATGACGTAGAGCGGTATCTCTCGAAGAGAAGCCGGTATCTCTAGCGATTCGGATGTTCGAGAGCGTTTTTTTGGTTTGCGGTGATGGGGCGAACCTTAGTGGAATGGAAGAATGTTGAAAAGCTATGGTTTTAAGTTCCCTTTGACTAGAGAACAGACCACTATGTCCCAGTTGAGAGTATGATGGAATTAGTAAATAGTTTCATATACAAGGCCATAGTAGTGGTATTCAAGTCCATGATGAAAGAAACAATGAAGGAGTCACAGGTGCGTCAATCTCAACTATTTGCCAACACATTGCAGGAAGCTCCGGCGGAGGCCGAGGTCGCAAGTCACCAATTGCTGCTTCGGGCGGGCTTTATTCGCCAACTTGCGGCGGGAATCTACACCTACCTGCCGCTGGGCTGGCGTGTTCTGCACAACGTCCAGCGCATCCTTAGCGAAAAGCTGGAGTGCGCAGGATCGGACTTCCGGTTATCGTTATTGGCAAAGATGCGGTCCATGGCAAGGTGGAATACGTTGACCGCTGTACCAACGTCAAGCAGCTCGTTTCAATTGACGAAGCCCTTTCTCGAATATGCGGCATCTCCTAGCCATTCATCTACATCTAGCAAGCGGTTAACTCCCAACACTGCGCGCCGGGTTGCGTCTTATAGAATGAATCGAATTCGGGAGGGGGAAGCGCAGTGAATGAAGTTCAGGCTGAAGAAATGATCCGGCAGCGGAAAATCACGCATCTGGGGTTATTGGATCTCCGCCATGTCCGGTCAGTCGCCGAGCTGGGGGGGGTAACGGAAATTGCTTATGTCGGGACGGTTTTGGTTTCGGATCAGCTTGAGGGGAGCATCCATTCGATTCCGATGCACCATGTGGGAAGTGTGGTCGCCATCCCGCCGGAAAGGAAAGTGAAGCTGGCAGCGGGAGATTTAAAGCTTCGGGGAGAATTTTTGGAGAATGCGGACGGAGACCCGGAGGAGACGCTTCTTGTCTCAGGAGGGCTAACGATCACAACCCCTTTTCAGAAGGTCGGGTACAAATCCGTGATGCTCACCGGCGAGATTTTTGCGCCAAAAGAGTGTGAGCCCGTGCTCGTTTCCGCCATCTCTCAATTATCCGGCGAGCTGTACTTTTACGAACAAGAACCGAGAATTTTCTCCGGGCAGGACCGGTTCGATCATGACTTTTTCGCTTATTTGAAAAATCCGGTCACCCTGTTTTTAAGGGGGGAATTCGGCATTGAGGCTGACGTTGCGCCGGAGCTGCTGCAGGAAAAAGTGTCCGAGGTCTATCTCTGGGGGAATGTTCAAACGGCAACCCGCAAGCAGGCTTCGCTGTTGCTTGCGCTTGCCGTCCAGAAGTATGGCGATATTCGCACGGTGCAGGCCTAGGAGGCGTCCATGAATGATCCTCAGCAAGAGGCATTCTTCAATCAGTTGTATCGTCAGTACCACCGCGTAATCTTTGCCTATCTCCTGGCGCATGTCAGTCATCACGAAACAGCCAAAGACCTGCTTCAGGAAGTGTTTCTGCGGGTCTGGAATCAGAATCATGTCAGCCTTGAGCTCGGGCTTAACGGTTCCCGGAACTGGATCTATCGGATAACCAAAAACCTGGTTATTGATTACTATCGGAGACGCTCGACACAGAACCGGACAAAGGAAAAAGTAATGGCGGAGGCGGCCGCCTACACGGCTGCATCGCGCTCGGCGGAGGACATTTTTGAAGCAAAGGGCCGTATTTTTGATGCAGAGCAAGCGATCCGCCGGCTTCCAGAGGAGCTTTACCGGGTATTTATTCTCCAGGTCATTGGACAAATGAAAAGCTCGGAGATCGGAGAAATGCTCGATTTGCCGGCAGGGACCGTTCGTTATCGGCTTAGCATGGCGCGCAGGCAGCTGCGGCTGGAGCTGGCGCAAGGACAAGGGGAGGGAGCCAGCCATGATGGATGAAATCCGCGAGCAATGGGAAGGGCTTGAGGATGATATGCGCGAGCTCGGCGCGTGGGTTCGCAGCGTTCAGTTGACGGAGCAGGAGGCCGAGTCGATCCGGCGCTCGATCCTCGGGAATGCCTCCGGCTATCGGGATGGTTGGCTGGCGCTGATGACGGCGCGAATTGACCGGGCCATCGCGCGATCCCAACGCAGAATGGAGCAGACGGCGGCAACTCGGTTGCAGATGCAGACGGATCGGATTAACCGCCGGCTGCTCCGGTCAGGACGATAAGCTGAAAAATTTGAATTCGGTAACGAAAAGAGGGTTCCCCGTCATTTACGATGACTTCCGGGGAACCCTCTTTGATTCACTCCATGTTATTTGCTTTTTGCGGTGACGGTATAGAGGTTGCTTTTGGCATCATACGATAGCTTGACCGTTACATAGTAATCCCGCATATAGGGGATGACCGGCTTGATGTTCTTATCAGCCATGCGGAAGGACAGCTTGAATCCGTCCGTCCAGTAGAAGTTTTCCAGCAAATAGGCCCTTAGCTCATCCTGCGATTTCAATTTCATCGGGTCGAGATTCTTGAACAGCTTGGGGTCCGGAACGCCCATAATGGGGGTATGGCCGCTCATAAAGCTAAACCGGTCCTTCAGAAAATACGTATATTTGATTTTGCTGCTGTCGTCATCATCCCAGGTCGCGTCGACGAACAACCATTGCCCGTTGACAAATACGGCATTCCAAGCATGCTGAAGCTCAAAACTGGCTTCATACACACAAGGGATGGATGCGCGCCGGCACAAGTACATGAACAATAACGCGTAATCGCCGCAGACCCCTTTTCCCTTGTCAATGGAGACCAGAATGCTCTCCACCGTCTGCTCGTCCCGCAAATCAATGTCATAAGTAACATGCTTCACCACGTAATCATGAATGGCTTTCACCTTTTGCTGCTCCGTCATATTCGGCTTGATGATCTTGGCCAGGATGGCGTCCAGCTTGGGATTCAGCTTTTTGTTAATGGAATCGGGCTGCATCGTCATCTCGACTTTGTCGCTGGCTTTGACGACCTTCGGTTCTATCACATACTGCAGGCCCGGACCGTAGACGCCTTCTTCGAGATCAAAGAAGGTTACGCCCGTTTTCATCGTAAATTTCACGCCGTTCTCCGGTGTGAACAGCTCAATCACCGCGCCGCCGGTATCCACCTTCATGTATTTTCCGTTTTGTTTGATTTTGTTCAGGGCCGTCCCGTCCAAATAGTTGTCAAGGTATTCGGCAACCGCAGTTTGGTCTTCAAACACCAGATGAATGGTGTTCTTCCCGAGGATGATTTGCGAGGTATTTTCTGCGCTAAAGGGAATATTGTAGCCCCGCAAGCTTCGAAACGGAAAGCGTTCATTGTCCTGGATCGCTTCTTCTTTGGTGTAGCCGGCTTGCGGTTCAAATTTGTCGCTGCGGGTGACCATGCCGCCCGTCAAACTGATGGATACAATGTTCTGGTCGGCAATCGGAATCTTATTGGCATCGGTGATCTTTAACCAATTGTTAAAGCCGGTATCGTAGATCGTACCGTCGACCAAACGCCTTGCCGCCTCCAGCCGGGTCAGCGGTTTGGTCAGGTTCTTGGAGTCATCCAGCATGCCGTGGATATAGGCCAGCTTAACGTAATCGGGACTGTCCGCGGCGACAGCGGGATCTTCAATGACGAAATTCGCGTTTAGCTCCCGCGCCCCAAAGTACAGCTTCGCCAGTTCATCCGAGGTGATCGCGTTCTTAAAGCCGGATGTAAAAGGCTCCGCCAACTCTTCGTAGACGATCTGCTTGGTGATATAATTTTTGAAATCAAGGGAGGGTTCATCGGCAGGATAGTCGAAAAATTCGATTTGCTTTTCCTCTTCCCTGTCTTCGACCGCCCACTTTGCCCAAATGTCGATGCTTTCCAAAAGCTCCTCTACCGATTCCGATCCGTCATACAGAACGCCTTCCGGGTTGAAAATGCTATCATGGACGACAGCCAGCACCCGGGAGGCAACAAGCTTTGACAACTGCCGCTCCACGAATAGCTTTTCCACTTCACCGGGCAGCCGGTTCAGAATATCCGGACCGACCTTGTTCCCCTTCTGAATCGACTGATTCAGGTACCGGTTGATCTTGTTCTTGACCAGCAAATCGGCCGGGCTGACCTGGTCCTTCTCCTTGCCCATCCGGGCGAAGTTGCCGACCAACCCTTTGAAATAATAAAATCCGTCCTCATTCACGTCCAAATAAAAGCTGACCTTCTTGCCTTCCGTGTCCCAGCCATAGCTGCTGCCTTTGGCAAGGAGCATTTGTTGGGCCAGGTGATCCGCTATGCTTTTATATTCCTGCGCGGAAAGGCCCCCCAACTCCTCTTCCTTGATTTCAATCTCCGCCCGGATCTCATTCAGCTTCCGTTCCGCAGCCGCTTTTTTCTGCTGGTCGGTTATTTTCTTCACCGTTCGGGCGACCGGGACTCCCTCATCCTCTCCTTCTTCAATAAGTTCATAGGATTCCAATGGCACAACTTCATCTTTAGGGAACTGCAAAAATTGCTTCTCCATTTGCTGAAAGCTGCTGTTAAGCGCCGGGTTGTGCGAAAAAAAAGACGCAGCCGCAAAAGCGGGACTGCTTGGCAGCACAGTCATCAGGGTCAACAGTATGGCCATGATCAGAACCGAGAGTTTCTTCATGCTGCTTTCGCCTCCTCTTGTTCGTTTTAGGTATGTATTTTCCCAGCATAGGGCGAAAATTCGGAAAATTCTATGATATACTGCCTAAACCCGGTCAAAAGTATGGCGATTTTTGTAAGCTTGCGGACGAGTACGCGAGACGTTGAAACGCAATTTAACAAGCTTGGCTAGTGCCCCATCCAGGGAAGGTTGTTCTCTTTTGGACATTCCGGTTGGTAGGCTCGACATTCCCTTAGCGTCCGCTTTCTTGGCCGAAAAGACGACGGCGGAATGAGCAAGGGAACGAGGATCAGGGAGGGACCGATGATCAGGAAGGACGGATGATCAGGGAGGGACCGATGCAAATAGGTGCGCAACGATTCTTATTTCCAATGACTTTTGCTTTCTAGCGCGAAATAGCGCCGTAGACGCACTTATTCCATACTAAAATGCGATAACCGGAGAAAATGAAAGAATTAATTGATTCTATGCAGCTATTTAGCTAAATTTAACGGAAAACGACGGGATTTGTTGCTTTTTTGCACTTGTTCATCCCTGCAAGCCCGATGCTACCATAGGATGGAAGTTGGGCCGAGACAATGGATCGAGGATTAATCGCGGACCAAGTAAAAGGAAATAGGCTCGGAACCGTCTCCCCCCAATTTGAACCGTCCCTCCCCGTTTAGTAGAATAGAGGTCAAACGGCAACTGGGGGAGGAATGGAAATGAGCGAGGGAGAAAAGCCGCTTAACGAGGAAGCTATAGACGAGACGGAGACGGATGAAGCGCCCGGCTGGGACGCGATCGACGAAGCTGTCGGCAAGCTGTACGGAGATCAGCAGCCCAAGCATTACGGAACGGTTCTTCCTTATATGCTCGGCGGTCAGGACCCGCTGAACGGCATCAGCGCCTACGAGCGTAAAGAGCCGGTGCCGCATTGGCATTTTGTGACCTATGGCTTCTCCGAGCTCTATCAGAAGGAGTCGGACGATCCCGAGGTCAGCGGCTACGGCTTTGAGCTGACCTTCCGGCTGGTGAAGGAGGATGGAGAAGAGGAGCCTCCCGCCTGGGCGATTAATTTGCTGCAAAACATGGGCCGGTATGTCTTCCGCAGCGGCAATGTGTTTCATAACCGGGATTACATGGACGCCAACGGTCCGATTTGCCTGGGCTCGGATACGCGTCTGACCGCACTTGCCTTTCTGACCGACCCGGAGCTTGGCGAAATGGACACCCCCAACGGAAAAGTGGAATTTATTCAAATGATCGGCATCACGGGCGATGAACTGGAAGCGATGCAGACCTGGAACACGTTCGGCGTTTTGGCCGCAGGCGAAGCGCATATGCCGCTTTACATGACGGACCTGAATAGAGACTCCCTTCTCAGCATTCCCGCTGTCGCGGCGGCCGTGGAAGAGGGAAGCGAACGGGAAGGCTCCAACACCGGGTTCCTTTACGTGGACCAGCTTGGCTGGGAGCCCGCCCAAAAGAAGCTGTTCCGCAGCGCACCCGCCATTTTGCGGCTTGGTGCAAAGCAGGCGGGCGTGATCGGCAAGCTCCTGCGCGGACGCATCCTGAAAGACAAACCGCTGTACCTTGTCGGCCCCGAGGTTCGCGTTGTGCTGGAGCCGGGTGAACAGCCCGGTATTACCGAAGGCGAGGAAGACATTCGGCTGTCGCTTAACGAAACGGCCGGCAGCGAGCTGAGCCGCCAGCTTCGGCCGGTCGCGGGCGAGTTTGCACTGGCGTCTTTTCCGGGTGTTCTTTTTCAGATTGTCAAAACGGACATCAAGGACGCTGCGGGCGCGGTGGTCGAAACCATCGGTTGAGCCGGGTACCAATAGCAGGCAAGAGAGAACAGGACCTTTGCTTCCGCACACAAGCGGAGGCAGAGGTCTTTTTGCGTGATTAGGGTTGCCTTTGTATCTGTTAGATATATAATGTATCTGAAAGATATATGGTGATCCGTAGCGGCTGGAAGCCCAAGGCTTCCCGAGGTCGTGACGGATTCATCAAGCAAAGGAGACCGCCATGCCGAAAAGCAGCAGCACCTTGTATGCCGTGTTGGGCGTTTTGTCCAAAGGCCCGTCGTCGGGATACGGCGTTCGCAAGCATTTTTCCGAATCGCTGGGTCATTTTTGGAGTGAAAGCTTTGGACAGATTTATCCGGCCCTCAAAGAGCTGGTCGAACGGGGGTATGCGGAAGAGGAGGCGGATTCCGCCGCGTCTCGGGGAAAGAAGAGCTACCGGATTACCGCCGAAGGAAAAAGCCATCTTCGGGAGTGGCTGGCCGCGCCGGTTCATCCGATCCATTACCGGGATGAGCTGCTGATCAAGGTCTTTTTTGCGGAGCGGGAAGACGGTTCTGCGATTAGCGCCTTGCTGGAACAGGAGCGCGGACACCTGAAACAGTCTTTGACGGACTATCTCGCGCAGGAGCAGTCGGCGTTAAAGCATTTCGGAGCCCGCGAGGAACTGCCCTTGTGGGGCATAACCCTTCGTTACGGCATCTTATCCACGGAGGCGCGGCTCCGCTGGTGCGAGGAATCCATTGCATTGCTGAAGCGGACAGACAAACATGCGGACACAGAGGGGGGAGCGGAATGATGCTCGCCGTTAACGGAACCCGGCTGCATGTTTCCGTGGAAGGAGAGGGAGAACCGATTGTGCTGGTGCATGGCGGATACTCCAATCTGGCCGTTTGGGACGGCCTCGCGCAGTATCTGTCGGCCGGCCGTCGCGTGATCCGTTACGATCAGAGAGGGTATGGCAAAAGCAGCGGAGCGTCGGAGCCTTTTTCGTATTATTTGGATCTGAAAGCCGTTTTGGACGAGTTGGATGTCGCGGCGGCGGACATTGTCGCCTCTTCCTTTGGGGGAAGCGCGGCGCTGGATTTGGCATTGGGTTGCCCGGAACGTGTAAAGCGGCTGATCCTGATTGCGCCATCCGTGAACGGAGCCAAATACCCGTTCAAACTGAAATGGGAAGGGTTCAAGGATTTTATGCGGGTTCGCCGGCTCGGAATCGACGCCGCAGCGAAGCATTTTCTCGACAATCCGTTTTGGCGGTATGTCGTTCCCGAAGAAGAAGAAGCCCGCGCCAAGTTCAAAAGCCAGTACATAGAAAACGCAGGATTTTACGAAAACAAGCCGTCCCTGCACCGGCCGCTCGCCCCCCTTGCCTACGGCCGGCTGGAGGAAGTGCGCGTTCCGGTTCTGGTGATCGAGGCGGAGAACGACCTGCCGTTTAACCGCGACATTTGCGCCGCTGTCCTTAAGCAGATTGCGGGAGCGGAAAGAACCGTCATCCCGAACAGCGGCCACTATCCGCATTTGGAGCGTCCGGCGGAATGCCTGGCGGCGATTGAACGTTTCCTTGCCCGCTAACCGGATCAACCGCCGCAAAATGCGGGCTGCGGCGTAAAAAAGGTTACCGACGCTTGACTCTTCCGTAACGTATGATTGTAAAGTGGGGTCAAGAAAAGGGGGATGCGCATGAAAATGAAGGACGTGTGCCGGTGGACGGGACTGACCGAGCGGACGATCCGGTTTTACACGGAGGAAAAGCTGATCGAGCCTGCGGTTACGGAACGGGCCGGCAGAAAGTACGTGGAATTTTCCGAGCGGGACGTGGCCGAGCTGAAGACGGTGGCGGACCTGCGGAAAGCGTTTTTTAGCCTGGAGGAGATCAAAACGCTGAAGGCGTCGCCGGACCGGATGGCCGAGGTGCTGGAGGTGTACAAAAAGCGGATCGCCGGAGATGCGCTGGCCAAAACGGCCATCCTTCACGCGCTGGAAACCGTGCGGACGGATACGCTGGAGGACATGCACGCGCTCGCCGCCCGTTTGGGAACGGCCGCCGCCGGGCTGCCGCTGCCGCAGAGGGACGTCGAGCCGGATTTCGGGCGGTTCGATCCGGAGTCTCCCGAGGAAAAGGAACGGCTGGTGCAGGAATACCGGGAGCGCCGGGAGCGGATGTACCGGCTGGGAAAAACGGCGGTGTACGCGATC
Source organism: Gorillibacterium sp. sgz306347 (assembly GCF_059735245.1). Taxonomy (NCBI): domain Bacteria; kingdom Bacillati; phylum Bacillota; class Bacilli; order Caryophanales; family Paenibacillaceae; genus Gorillibacterium; species Gorillibacterium sp. sgz306347. The sequence goes on along the minus strand of NZ_JCAPET010000004.1, from coordinate 113,741 downwards.
GCCGTCGTAAACGTCGGCTTTGCTCTTTTGAATGCGATTTTTGATTTTGGGCTGCTTCGGCTGATCCTGCAAATCGCGCTTTCCGTGGCACTGGTACTGGGCGTGTCCTGGGTGCGGTATTGGTTTGCAGCTGCCGCTGCGATAGAACTTCTGCTTATTTTCAGGCTTGTTACCAGCGGGCTTTTGTTCGAAGCGCCACCGTTACTCATCGTCTGGGTGATCGGCGTATCCGTATTTTCCGCTGCATCTGCCGTTTTGTTGTTCAAAAGCGAGGCCGTAAGCGAGTTTCTCTACGGTCAGAAGCACGGCTGATCCGGTCTTTCCGTCCCCGCGCACAGCCTTCCCGTACACCGCTGCCCCCGTCCAGGAGGCATACCCCGCTCCGGTTTGCTATGGTACACTGGAGGAAACGGACAAAACTGCCGGGGAGGAACCGATGATCAAGCTGGTGTCGTGGAACGTAAACGGGCTTCGGGCCTGTATGAACAAAGGGTTTGCCGATTATTTCAAGGCGTCGGGCGCGGATATTTTCTGCCTTCAGGAGACGAAGCTGCAGGAGGGCCAATTGGAATTGGCGCTGGAGGAAAACTACCGGCTGTACTGGAACTATGCCGTTAAAAAAGGCTATTCCGGCACGGCCGTTTTTACCCGGATCGAGCCGCTTTCGGTTCGCTACGGCTGGAGCGACGAGACGTGGACGGAGGACGAGGGGCGGCTTATTACGCTGGAATTCGAGTCGTTTTACCTCGTCAACGTTTATACGCCAAACGCGCGGCGGGATCTTTCGCGCCTTGCGCTGCGGATGGAATGGGAGGACCGGTTCCGGGCTTATTTGCAGGAGCTGGATGCCGTCAAGCCGGTTGTCGTTTGCGGCGACCTGAACGTGGCGCACAAGGAAATCGACCTGAAAAATCCGAAGCCGAATATCGGGAACGCCGGGTTTACCCAGGAGGAGCGGGACAAAATGACGGCGCTTCTGGAAGCCGGGTTTGTCGATACGTTCCGCCATTTTTATCCGGACCGGACGGATGTGTACAGCTGGTGGTCTTACATGCCGAAGGTGCGGGAGCGAAATGTGGGCTGGCGGATCGACTATTTCCTGGCCTCGGAAAGGCTGCGTCCGCACCTGGCCGGCGCCGGCATCGAGTGCGGCATTTTGGGCAGCGATCACTGTCCGGTCGTGCTGGAGCTGGACTTTGACCAAGCCGCGGGCGATGACTCCGCCGGTGCGGGGACGACGGGCGCTGCCGGACAGGAGGCGGCTGAGCAAGAGGCGGCTCCGTCCGCAGAGCAAGGGTCGTCGGTCGAGCGAGAAGTGGCCCCGTCCGCGGAGCAGGCGTCGGCGGGAGCGGCTGCCGGGGGGCCGGGGATTACCCTGCGCCGGCTTGATGCGCTTGCGGCGGAGCAGGCCGCCGCGCTGTCGCATCTGCTGGCGGAGGTGGTGGCGGACGGCGCGTCGGTCGGCTTTTTGCCGCCGCTTTCGCTTGCCGAAGCCGCCGCCTATTGGGAAGGCGCGTCGGGCGACGGCGTCGTGTTTTGGCTGGCGGAGCGGGACGGCCGCCCGGTCGGCACGGTGCAGCTTCAGCCGGCCGCCAAGGCGAATGGTAGCCATCGCGCGGAGATCGCCAAGCTGATGGTTCACCCCGACGCGCGCCGGCTCGGCATCGGCCGGATGCTGATGCTTGCGGCGGAGGAAGAGGCGCGCCGGCTCGAGCGGACCTTGCTGGTGCTCGATACGAGAGAGGGCGACCCTTCCAATGTGCTGTACCGCTCGCTGGGCTATACGGAAGCGGGACGCATTCCCGGCTATGCCCGTTCCGCCGACGGAAAGCTGGACGGCACGGTCTTTTACTATAAAAACCTTTGAAAATAGAGGCCGCAAGGCGAGGAGAATCGTATCGCTCACCCGCGGTTGAAAATATGCCGGATTCCTCACCACTTTGCCGCGCTTATGCTATAATAAGAAAAATTCACGGACGGCCGGATTGCGCCGGCGCAGGTATGGGGGTCGAAGCATGAAGTTTATCAGCACTAGAGGACAGGTGGAAGCAAAAGGGTTTTTGGACACGTTTCTGATGGGACTCGCGGACGACGGAGGCCTGCTCGTCCCGGCGGAAATTCCGGCCGTGCCGGAAGCGACGCTGGAAGAATGGAAGAAGCTCAGCTACAAGGAGCTGTTTTTAAACATCTTTTCGCTGTATACGAACGGCGAGATTCCGGACGAGGATCTGAAGGCGATGGTCGACCGGAGCTATGCGAGCTTCCGCCATCCCGAGGTGGCGCCAGTCCGCAAGCTTGGCGGCGATCTCTATGTTCTGGAGCTGTTCCACGGGCCGACGTTTGCGTTCAAAGATGTGGCGCTGCAATTTATGGGCGAGCTGTATTCCTACGTTTCGGTCAAGCACGGGAAGACCATTCACATTTTGGGCGCCACCTCCGGGGATACCGGCGCGGCGGCGATTCAAGGCGTACGCGGCAAAGAAGGCATCCGCATCTGTATCCTTCACCCGCACGGGATGGTCAGCAAAGTGCAGGAGCTGCAAATGACGACGGTCGACGACGCCAATGTGCTGAACCTGTCGGTCAAAGGCAACTTCGACGACTGCCAGAAGATCATCAAGGACTTGTTCGGCGATCTGGCCTTCAAGGAAGCCCATCACCTGCGGGCGATCAACTCGATCAACTTTGTGCGCATTCTGGCCCAGGCGGTCTATTATTTCTATTCGGTTCTGCGCGTGCTGGATGAAAATCCGGGCGGAAAAATCAACGTCAGCGTGCCCTCCGGGAATTTCGGGAACATTTTCTCGGGCTATCTGGCCAAACGGATGGGGCTCCCCATTCACAAGCTGATCATCGCCACCAACGAAAACAATATTCTCGAGCGGTTCGTCGAGACCGGAGAGTACAAGCCGGGCGGGTTCCGCAACACGCACAGCCCTTCGATGGACATCCAGGTGGCGAGCAACTTCGAGCGGTACCTGTACTACCTCGTCGGAGAAGACGCGGCGAAGGTATCCGCCATCATGGCGCAGTTTGCGGCGGAAGGCCGGATCACGGTAAGCGCCGAAGAGCTGCGCAGGGTGCAGGAGGATTTCAAAGCGTACGGAGTCAAAAACGGCGAATGCCTGGAGCAAATCCGGCAGACGGCGGTCGAGAACGGATATTTGGCCGATCCGCATTCCGCCTGCGGGTTGGTCGCGGGTCGGGTTCATGCCGCGCCGGACGAGATTACCCTGTCCTTCGCCACGGCTCATCCGGCCAAATTTGACGAAGCCATCCGCCTGCTGGACATCAAGCAGGAATTTCCGGCGGAGATCGAGCGGCTGTTCGCGCTCCCCCAGCACCAAACCATCATCGAGCATGACAAGGATGAAGTGGTGCGGCAGCTCGAAGGGTTTTACAAGCTGGCCCGCTCGAATGGCTGAGCCGCCACTAAACTCGCAGCCCGCTTGTGCAATTGAATAAAGGTAGAGCAGCAGAAGAGGCTGTCCCGAAAGTCAGAACAAAAGCTGACCAGGGGCAGCCTCGCTGCATCTCATTATCCGTTACAGGCGAATGATACGGACGTCCCCCGCCCCGATCTTTCGATAGAGACGGATATTTCTGCATAAATGCAGTATTCTCGGAAGCAAAAGCGCCTTTTTCTGAAAATGCTGCTATTGTGCAGGATATTTTCGACTCTAAAGCCGAATCGCCTCCAAAGGGCAGATGAATGCTGCATAAACGCAGCATAGCCCCCAAATTCGTCCTTTGCGCCCTTGAAATAATGTATATTTGCAGCATTTCACCCGTTAGGGTCAGCAACGGGGGGCTATCGCCTCCGGCAAGTTGAGAGAGGCAGGTGAACACCAGCATCGGACGCCAAACCGGTGCGGGAAGCGACGCGCGTTGCCGGAAGCCGCTCCGGCGTTACGCGCGGTGCGGGAAGCGACGCGCGTTGCCGGAAGCCGCTCCGGCGTTGCGCGCGGTGCGGGAAGCTGAGCGCGTTGCCGGAAGCCGCTCCGGCGTTGCGCGCAGTGCTGGAAGCCACGCGTGTTGCCGGAAGCCGCTCCGGCGTTGCGCGCAGTGCTGGAAGCGACGCGTGTTACCGGAAGCCGCTCCGGCGTTGTGCGCGGTGCGGGAAGCTGAGCGCGTTGCCGGAAGCCGCTCCGGCGTTGCGCGCAGTGCTGGAAGCCACGCGTGTTGCCGGAAGCCGCTCCGGCGTTGCGCGCAGTGCTGGAAGCGACGCGTGTTACCGGAAGCTGCGTCCGGCACTTTTTAGTCGGCTGGTTGAGTAGTCCGTTTTTTTGGCGGCGGAAACGGAAACGGAACCTTCTCCAATGCCAGGCGCTTGAGCAAGCGAGTCCGAAGGTTGGAGAGCCGGGCAGCTTTTGCACGCCATACCGTGCTGAAAAAGCATAAAGGAGATAAACAAAAACCGGAGCAGGAAAAGGAGAACTTCCTTACCCGGTCCGGTTTTTGATCTTCCTGGCGCAGCGCTTTTGGGACATCCCCTTTTCGTTCAATAACAAGGGAAGTCCGCCGGCATGCGCCACATTGAACTCAGCTTTCGGCGAACTGGCTGTTGTACAGCTTGGCGTAATGGCCGCCGTTTGCGAGCAGCTCGTCGTGGCTGCCGCTTTCCACGACGTCCCCGTCCTTCATGTACAGGATGAGGTCCGATTCCCGGATGGTGGACAGGCGGTGCGCGATGACAAAGCTGGTCCGGCCGGCAATCATCTTCAGAAACGCTTTCTGGATGCGGAGCTCGGTCAAGGTGTCGATGCTGCTCGTCGCTTCGTCGAGGATCAGCATCGGCGGATCGGCCAGCATGACCCGGGCGATGGTCAGCAGCTGGCGCTGGCCTTGCGAAAGATTGTCGCCCGTCCCGCTGATCCGCGTCCCGTAGCCGTCCGGCAGCCGCTTGATAAAGCTGTGCGCGTGCGCCGCTTTGGCGGCCGCCACGATTTCCTCCTCGGTGGCGTCGGGCTTGCCGTAGGCGATATTCTCGCGGATCGTGCCGGCGAAGAGCCAGGTGTCCTGCAGCACCATGCCGAAGCCGCGCCGCAGGCTGTCCCGCGTCAAATGCCGGATGTCGACGCCGCCGATGGAGATCGAGCCGCCGTCGAGCTCATAAAACCGCATCAGCAGGTTCACCAGCGTGGTTTTGCCGGCGCCGGTCTGGCCGACGATGGCGATCCGCGTGCCCGGCTCTACCGTCAGGCTGAAGTTGGTGATCAGCGGGCGCTCGGGCGTGTAAGCGAAGCGGACCCGGTCAAACACGATGGTTCCACCCTTTTGGCCGAGAGTGACGGCGTCCGGATCGTCGGGTTGTTCCGGGGGCAAATCCAGCAGGCTGAAAATCCGCTGCGCCGAAGCCGTCGCCGACTGAAGCTGCGTCAGGACACCGGTGATTTCATTAAACGGCTTGGCAAACAGATTGGAATAGATCAAAAAGCTGGACAGGTCGCCCACCGTAAGCCCGCGCAAAATAATCGCAACCCCGCCGATCATGGCGATGGCGGAAAAGGTGATGTTGTTGACCAGCCGTGTGGTCGGGTTTGCGAGCGAGCCGTAAAACTGTGATTTGACCCCCGCCTCATACAGCTCCTGATTGACCGCCTCGAATTTGGCATAAGACCGGTCTTCATAATGAAAAGCCTGAACGATTTTTTGCCCGCCGATCATTTCCTCCACGTAGCCGTTTAAACCGCCCAGGATTTTCGCCTGCTCGCGGAAAAGCTTTTGCGACCGGGTGGTGATAAACCGGGCCACGTAATAGGTAATTGGCGCGGATACGAGAACGACCAGCGTCATCATCGGGCTGATGGTCAGCATAAATCCGATGGCGCCGCCGATGGTCACGATGCCGGTCAGCAGCGTGGCGTAACCCTGGAGCAGCCCGTCGGCTACCATATCCATGTCGTTGACAAAGCGGCTGATTGTGTCCCCGTGCGGACGGGTGTCGTAAAACTGTAGCGGCTGGCGGTTCAGATGATCAAACAAGTCCCGCCGCATTCCGTTGACCGTCCGGTAAGCGATCCGGTTCGTCAAATGCGTGAGCAGCCAGGTGAACAGGCTGCCGGCGGCATAAACGGCGCCGAGCAAAAGCAAAAGCTCGGCGATGCCGGCAAAGTCGACGGAATCCGGCCCGAGCATGCGGTCGACGGCGCGCCCGATCAGAAGAGGGCCGACGAGGCTTGCGACGACGCTCAAAACGGCGAACAGAACGGCCAGCAGGGCGCTGCCCCGGTAAGGGCGCATATAAGCGAAGATTCGCTTCCAGGTGGTTCGGGTGTTCATCGCTCCGCCTCCTCGCCGGTTTGCTGGGACTCGTTGATTTCCCGGTATACGCTGCTCTTTTGAAGCAGCTCTTCATGCGTGCCGATTCCGTCGATTTTGCCCTCGTCAAAGACGAGGATGCGGTCCGCCTGGCGGACGGTGCTGACGCGCTGGGAAACCACCAGCACGGTCATGCCCCGGCTGGATTTCCGGAGCGCCTTGCGAAGGGCGGCGTCCGTGGCAAAATCGAGCGCGCTGGACGCATCGTCGAGAATCAGAATGTCCGGCTTGGCCGCGACGGCGCGGGCGATGGTCAGACGCTGCTTCTGTCCGCCGGACAGGTTTTGGCCGCCGCGTGCGACCTGCGTCCCGTAGCCGCCGGGAAGCGCGGAGATGAATTCATGCGCCTGTGCGATCCGCGCCGCCCGCTCCACCTCTTCATCGGAGGCTGCAATGTTGCCATACCGGATGTTTTCCGCGACCGTTCCGCTGAAGAGCACCGCTTTTTGCGGCACGACGGCAATTTTCTCCCGAAGCTCGCGGAGCGGGTAATCCTTCACGCGGATGCCGTTCACCAGGACTTCGCCCTCCGTCGCATCGTAAAAACGGGGAATCAGGTTGACAAAGGTGGACTTGCCCGAGCCGGTGCCCCCGATAATGCCCACCGTTTCACCGGAGCCGATGGAAACGGAAATGTCCGTGAGGGCCCGGTCCCCTGTCTCGCTGTAGCCAAAGAAGACGCGTTGGAACGAGATGGCCGGCGCAGCGGCCCCCGGTTGGCCCGCCGCCGGCCGGCCGGGCGTTGGCGCAGCTGCGTGAGGCGCGGCGGCCGGAACGCCGGCTTCCCGGAGCGCGCCGGCGTCCGAACCCTGCGGATGGCCGGCCGCATCCGGCACGGAGCTGACGGCTGCCAGCACCTCGTTGACCCGGCCTGCGGAAGAGGAGGCGCGCGTAAAGATAATGACCAGATTAGACACCACGATCAGGGCCAGAAGAATTTGCGTGATGTAGTTGATGAACGCGATAATCTCCCCTTGCGTAAGCGAGCCGTTGTCAATGTGAATGCCGCCGACCCACAAAATCACGATGATCGCGGCGTTCACAAAAAAGGACGTCAGCGGGTTCAGCAGCGCGGATATCCGGCCGACGCGGACTGCGGTGCCCGCAATGTCGTCGGAGGTTTCGCGGAACCGGCGCTGTTCTTCGCGGCTTTTGGCAAACGCGCGGATGACCCGGACGCCGGACAAATTCTCGCCGAGCACCTGTGCCAGCCGGTCCAGCTTGCGCTGGTAGCTGCGGTAGAGCGGCGCGGAGCGGGAAATGATGAAATAAAGAATAATGCCGAAGATCGGTGTAGCCGCAAGCAAAATCAGCGACAGCCGGAAATCCAGCAGCATGGCCATCACAATCGCCCCGATGCAGATGAACGGCGCCCGGATAACCAGCCGGATCAGCATGGCGACCGCCAGCTGAAGCTGATTCACGTCGTTCGTAATGCGGTTGATCAGGGACGGTGTCCCGAACTTGTCTAGTTCGGCGTAAGACAGCGAAGAAATATGACGGAACAGATGATTGCGGAGCGTAGTGCCGAACCCTTGCGAAGCCCGGGCCGCGTAATACTGGCAGACCATCGAGCAGGCGAAGCCGAGCACGGACATAGCGAGCATAAGGCCGCCCATCCGCAGGACGTAGCCGGTATCTTCTTTTCCGACGCCGTTATTGATAATAAGAGCTACGATCGTAGGCAGAAGAAGCTCCAGAATCGCTTCGAACAGCTTAAACAGCGGGCCGACTAGGCTTTCCTTCCGGTAAGCCCGCAAAAAGGACGCCAATTTAAACAAAACCATCACCAACTTTTTACTGAATTCAAGGGAAAAACACTCGTTTGACTTCCCGGATGTACCGGTTATGATTATGGCATACTCTTTCCCATATTAAAAATATTGGATTCGTCTGCTTGCCATAGCAAAAACCTATCGCATACAGGGAGGATTAGATGGACATACGTCAATTGAAGTATTTTCTCGCCATCGCAGAGGAAGGACAAATTACCTCCGCCGCCAAAAAGCTGCAGATGGCGCAGCCCCCTCTCAGCCAGCAGCTCAAGCTGCTGGAGGAGGAGCTCGGCGTCCAGCTCGTCGAGCGCGGCCCCCGCAGCGTCCGCTTGACCGAAGCGGGGCAACTTCTGGTGAACCGGGCCCGGCAGATTCTGGAGCTGGCCGATTCAACCGCCCGGGAAGTGGCGGACACCGGAAGAGGGCTGAACGGAACGCTCTCCATCGGCACGGTATCCTCGTCCGGCGGCGTTCTGGTCAAACAAAGGCTTTCCAGCTTTCACCGGGCTTATTCCGGCGTCCGGTTTGAAATTCACGAGGGCAACACGTTCCGGATCATCGACCTGCTCGCCAAAGGGATCGTCGAGGTCGGCATTGTCCGCACCCCGTTTTCCGCGCCGGACCTCGGCCACAAATACCTGGAGGCGGAACCGATGACGGTTGTCATGACAGCCGATAACGATTGGAAGCCGGAGGCCGATTCGGTGGACGTAACCGAACTCCGCGACAAGCCGCTTGTGCTGTACCGCCGGTTTGAACAGCTGGTTCGCGACGAATGCCTGCGCGCTGGGTTTGAGCCGACGATTCTATGCAAAAACGACGATGCCCGCACCACCTTGCAGTGGGCCGATTCGGGCCTCGGCATCGGCATAGTGCCGCAATCCGCCACTGAGCTCTTGACCATGAAAAACCTTATCCGCAAACCGATCAACAGCGAAGCCTTGCGAACCAGACTGGCGGCCATCTGGATGAAGGACCGGTATCTGTCGTCGCTGGCAAGGAAGTTTATTGACTGGTTTTAAGAAAAATTAATGATTGCTCTATGGGAAGAACTATAGTAAACTACCAAATAATAGTATAAACGCTAAGAATATCATTTTTTAAGGAGGGGTTAGATGAAGCCGTCGCGCTACAACTTCTTTTTCCCATACGAGCATGATGAGGCAAAGATGATTGCTTACAATGCCTTTACCAATTCGTTGGCTCTTCTCGAAGTAGAGAAGTACCAAATCTTCATGGATTTCTGCAAAACGGGAAAACCAATCGAAGATGGAGAGTTTCTGCAAGCGCTCCGCGCGCAGGCTTTTCTAGTGGACGACCGGGTGGATGAGCTGCAGCAGCTTCGTTTTGAAATGTTGGCCCACCGTTATCTGTCGAATACGCTGAGTCTAACCATAGCGCCCACCTCGGATTGCAACTTCCGTTGTGTATACTGCTATGAAAAAGACAGCATCCGGACCACCTATATGAGCGAAGAGGTGCAGGATCAATTAATCGCGTTTGTTCGCAGACATGCTCCCGGGATCCAAAGCCTCAATATTGCCTGGTATGGCGGAGAACCGTTAATGGCATTGGAGATTGTTGAACGGTTAACCCGTTCCTTTATGGAAATATGTGAAGAAAATCACGTGTCCTATTACTCCAATATGGTTACCAACGGCTATCTGTTGTCACGCGAAAATCTGGATAAAGTCAGAGAGCTTCAAATTTCTCAGCTTCAGGTGACGGTTGACGGGATGAAAGAAGCACATGATGTGAGAAGGCCGCTCGTCGGGAATCAACCAACATTCGACCAAATCATGCAAAATTTGCAGGCAGGTAAAGATCTTCTGCCGCCTACAGCGCTCCGGATTAACGTCGACAAGGAAAACATGGATTCCGCTAACCAATTAAACGTTCATTTGAAGGAGTTGGGATTGGACGAGCATGTGTTTCCGTATATGGGGAAGGTGGAGAACAGCAACGAAACCTATACCAATCAGGCATGTTTGGATTCACATGATTTTTATCGGCTAGAATACTCGTATGTTCGCTCGCTGCAAAATGAACGCATTATAAATCGGTTTCCCCGGCGGATAGCGAATTTTTGCGGCGCCGACTTTTTAAATTCTTACGTGGTGGACGCAGATGGCGGCTTGTACAAATGCTGGTCCGATATAGGGATTCAGGAACGCTGTGTGGGCAACGTAGGTGCTGGCATGAATACGACGAGTCCTCTTTATATGGATTATATGTTGTTTGATCCCACTACGGAGGAAGGCTGTTCTACTTGCAAGGTTTTACCCTTATGTATGGGCGGTTGCCCGTTTAAAAGACTGAACCGTTCGGCCGACAATTGTTCGGAATACAAATATGTTTTGAAGGATTACCTTTCCTCTATTACTCAACACATCAAGCAGCAGCAAAATGAGCGAACAGAAGTGAGCGTTTAAAGCACTAAGCTTATCGTGCATTTCCGCACAAGTGCATGTATCATATCCATCCAAATGGAGGTGTGTCGTTATGGAACTGATGCTTAGCAAGCCTTTGCCCCTGGCAGGTTGTTCTCAGAGCTGTACGTGTAACAATAGCGCTACGTATACCGTAGAGTGTCACCCTAATTTCCCTATTTGCGTGGCCCAATGCTCCACGCAATCGATTTGCGCTCCGGGTAAACCCGGAATAAGCCCGCTTTGATAAAGAGCATTTAAAAAGTGAGTTTTTTTAATTGATGTACTTGTGCGGGTATGCTTTTCTGATAAGACTGGTTGGGCGGGATTTTCCCGCCCATCTCTCCATTTAAGGGTGGTGAAACCGTGGACATTCTTCGTTTTTGCAAACCCTACCTCATGAAATATAAATGGACGCTGTCCCTTTATGTTTCGGTGTCGCTTCTTTTGAGTGGGTTATCGATTCTGGGTCCTTATATAACCGGTAATTTTATCGACAATTTGGTTACCCGAAAAAGCTTATCTTATCTGTATACTTACTGCGCGATTTATGCAGGCATCGGTCTGAGCACGATTGTGCTTGGATACGTCAATCAGATGATCTATGTGAACGTCCAGAGCCGGTTGGGCTTTGCTCTTAACCGTAACATGATCCGCCATGTGCAAAACGCTCCTTTGTCTTATATTCAAGGAAATGATCCCGTATATTTGAGTCAAAGAGTAAACAATGATTCCAACATGGTGATTATCTTTAGTGTCACCTTGCTGCAGAATCTGCTCGTAAATGTTCTAACCTTGCTTGTTCCGACTGTTATCATGTTCCGGCTCAACGGCCCGCTAACGGGTATCCTTCTGGCGTTTTTGCTGCTTTATGTAGCCTTGTATCAGATTTTCAAGAAACCGATCTATCGCACTCGGATGAACTACATGGAACAGCAAAATCACTTTTTTTCCAGTCTCTATGAACAATTGCAGCACCTGAAGTTTATCCGGCTGCATGCAGTGGAACGCCAGTTTCAGAGGCGGCTCGACCAACGGTTTTCCGGTCTTCTGTCGAGCGTGATGACCAATCAGCGGGTTTCCTATTTATTTTCGGGGCTGGACTCAATCGTGATGACAATGGCTCAGATAGTTTTATTTATCATTGGCGGAATCTTTATCATCCGGGGACAATTTACGATCGGTATGTTTACCATGTTTTTCAGTTATTTCGGGATGCTTATCAATTCAGCCCGTTACTTTTTTAACTTGGGCAAATCGTTTCAGGACAACAAAGTTTCCCTTCATAGATTGGAAGAGGTTCTTCAGCTTCCCGTAGAGCCCAACGGATCGGAGACGGTAGAGGAAATCGACCGCATCCGCGTATCTTCGTTGTCTTTCGCCTACGGCGGCAAAACCGTTTTGCAGGAGTTGACATTTCATGTCGAAAAAGGGAAAATGTACGGCATAGTCGGGGCGAATGGATCGGGAAAAAGCACCTTGTACCAGGTTTTGACGGGCATGTTTATGACGCAGTATGGCGGAGAAGTGTTTTTCCAAGAACGGAACATCAAAACTCTGGACATGAAACAAACGCGGTCGCGATTGATCGGAGTGGCCGAGCAGGAACCGGCCTTACTGCAGGATACAATCCGGTTTAATTTATATTTGGAAGAAGATATGGATTCTGATTCAGAAAAACTTGACGAATTTCTCGATTTGCTAAACCTCAAAGGGTTGATCGAAGGACTTCCGGAAGGGCTGCAAACGCCGGTCCAAGAAGGCAGTTCCAACTTATCTGGGGGAGAAAAGCAAAAGCTGGCGATTATGCGCGTATTGTTGAAAAATCCGGAAGTTATGATTTTTGACGAGCCTACATCTGCACTGGATGCCCGGAGCACAGATCGATTTCTTGACTATTTGCGGACAATAAAAGAGGACAAGATCATCATCCTGATTACCCATGATAAAAATGCGCATGTCATTTGTGATGAAGTATACGAAGCGAGGCAAGGGATGCTTATCCCAGTCTCTTTAGCTGCAGGTCAAATAGAACCTGCCGCCATATTATGAAGCTGAATTCTTAAAAAAGTACATTAATGGTTCCAAACGCCGGCTTTTCACAACAAAGCGGGTGTTTTTTTGTATGCTTTACTGTTTTTCAGCTGCGTTCTATTTCGGCAAACCAGACCCACGTAGCCGGAAATCGGACGGCGCCGAGCCCATTCGTTTGGCAAACACCTTGGCAAAGTAGGAAGGGTCTTCGAAGCCGGTGGAGGCGGCGATGGTCTGCACGGGCTGATCAGTATGGACGAGCAGGCGCACGGCCTGCTCCATCCGGTAGTGGAGCAGGAACTCGTACGGCGATACGCCGGTATGCCGCCGGAAGCGTTTGGTAAAGTAAGCGCGCTCCAGACCGACATGGCGGGCCAGCATCGGGATGGTCAGCTTCCGTTGGTAATTGGCGCGGATGTACTCCAGCGCCTGCCGCACGGCCCAATCCTCGCCGGTTGCGCGGTGGTCCGGGGCAGCAGGACTGCTGCCCGTCGCCCTGGCCGCAGAGACGGCAGGCCCGCCGCGCCAGGCGTAGCGTTCGCCCGGCAAGGCGGCTTCCTCCAGGTAGCCGGCCAACAGGCGAAGCAGCAGCCCGGCGCCGTCCAGCTCGGAGGCGGCGGTGTTCGCCTCCGTGCTTTTTACGAGGCGGGCAAACAACCGCCGCCGCGTTTCGTTTGGTCCGGTGCCGGACCGGATCGGACTTTCGCGCGTAATGGAGGCGAGCCGCAGCGCGTTCGCGGCCCAGCCGCCTTCAAACCCCGCCCAGTAATACGCCCACGGGTCTTCTGCATCGGCTTCATAATAAACCGGCGTATGGGGAAACAGACAGAAGCTGTCCCCCGCCCCGAGCGTAAAACGGCCGCCGGGAACGATCAGCGTGCCCTTGCCCCGCACAATGAAGTGAAGCACAAAGTGGTCCCGCATCGCCGTCCCATACGAATGATAGGGGGCGCATTGCTGGCGGCCGCAGTAAAAAAGCCGGATGCCCTTGTCCAGCCGGTTGCTCAGAAAATGCTCGACAAACAGTCCCTCTTCCATAGAAGCGCGCCTCCCGTTTTGAACACAATTTTACACGTCGATTCCCGCTCTTTCCCTTATGATAAGCAAATCGTAACACAAACCTCCCAAAAGTAAACACAATTCTCCCTGTCGTCTGTTTGGTCCAGCCCTTAGAGTAAAAGCAGACAGCGGAACCTCCGGGACGGAGCGGGCGGCAGCGGCTAAAGGCCGGCTGCGTCCGGAGGAATCATACCGGGGCAAACCCCGGGCAGACCAAAAAGGAGCAGAGAACGATGGCAGGTCCACAAAAGAGCGGTTTGATCGGTCCAAGCGAAAGCCGGACGGGCACGGAGACGGAAGGCGGCTTCATGCAGGCGCAGGGCAGCGGCATTTTGCTGAAGGAAGGCAAGGATTCTTGGGGGGCGGCGGAAAAAGCGGCCGCGTTCAAAGGAGGCGGACGGGCATGATTACCGTGCAAGCGGGTGTTCATCGCGTGGAGGCGGAAAGCGGGCCTTCAGAATTCCAACTGTCGCTAGCATCGGAGGAGACGGCCGGCGGAATCTGGATCGTTCGGGTGCGAATGGCTGCCGAATCGGATGCTCCGGCGGCCCCGCCGGTCGTCCGGCTCCGCTGGAGCCATCCGATTGTGGACGTCCAGGGGCTGTGGCACCCGACGGCGGAGCGCAGCCGGGCCCTGATCCCCGACTGGTGGGGCGGCTTCACCTCCAAATCCACCTCATCGGCGCCGGTTGCCTGCCTCTTCAGCCAGTCGGGGCGAAACCGGCTGACGTTCGCTTTTTCGGACGTGCTGAATCCGGTGCGCCTCCATGCGGGCGTGAACGAAGAATCGGCTTCGTTTCATTGCTCGGTGACCCTGTTTGACGAGCCGGCTTCGCCGCTTTCCCGTTACGAAGCGGAGCTGCGGCTGGATACGCGCGGAATCCCTTACTATGACGCCCTGCGCGAAACAGGCGAGTGGTGGGAGGGGCTGCCCGGCTGCCGTCCGGCCCCCGTGCCCGAGACCGCCCGGGAGCCGATGTATTCGACCTGGTACAGCTTTCATCAGCGGCTGACGCCGGAAGGAATCGAGGAGCAGTGCGAGCGCGCAGCCGCTATCGGCTGCAAAGCGGTCATCGTGGACGACGGCTGGCAGACCTCGGACAATGCGCGGGGCTATGCGTTTTGCGGAGACTGGCGGCCGAGCCCGGACAAGCTTCCCGATATGAAAGCGCACGTGGCCCGGGTTCAGGCGATGGGACTCCGGTATTTGCTCTGGTACTCCGTTCCCTTTATCGGCCGGCACAGCGAAGCGTGGGACCGGTTGAAGGACAAACTGCTGTATTATAACGAAGAACACGGCGCCGGCATTGTGGATCCGCGATACCCCGAAGTGCGGGACTATTTGATCGGCCTTTACGAAACCGCGCTGGAGGATTGGAACCTGGACGGCTTCAAGCTGGATTTTGTCGACAGCTTTTATTTGCCGGAAACGGAAAGCGGCTGCCAAAGCGGCGGGGACCGCGACATTGTGTCCGTGCCGGCCGCCGTGGACCGGCTTTTGAGCGACGTGATCGAACGGCTGCGAAGCCGCAAGCCGGACATTCTCATCGAGTTTCGGCAAAATTACGTCGGGCCGTTGATGCGCAAATACGGCAACATGTTCCGGGCCGGCGACTGTCCGAACGACGCCGTGCAAAACCGGATGAGAACCGTCGATATCCGGCTGCTAGCGGGGCGTACGGCGGTGCATGCGGATATGATCATGTGGCATCCCGGCGAGCCGGCCGAAAACGCGGCTTTGCAGCTGATCAACGTGCTTTTTTCTGTCCCGCAAATTTCGGTGCTGCTGGACCGGATTCCGCCGGACCACCTGGAAATGACGGCGTTTTGGCTCGCTTTCTGGCGGGACCGCCGGGAGGTTCTGCTGGACGGCCGGCTGGAGCCCCTTCACCCCGAGCTGCTGTATCCGCTTGTGCTGGCGAAAACGTCCGGGGAGTGGGTGGTCGCCGCTTATCTGGACATGGCGGTTCCCCTAACCGGCGATCTGCCCGCTAAAGTAACCGTGGTAAACGGAACCCTGCAAAACCGCCTGCTCCTGGACTTTGGAGTCCGGCCGGGACGAAAGACGCTTCGGGTATACGATTGCCGGGGTCACGTGGTGCGGGAGGAAGAGATTGTGCTGGAAGAGGGCGTTTACGCGCTGCAGCTCCCGGCGGCCGGATTGGCGGAACTATATGATTTACAAAATAATGGAAATCGCCTATAGTAAAAAAAGAATTTCATAAATCGCTAGGGGTGTCCAAGCAGATTGGGCTGAGAGAGAAACGGCGCGTTTCTTAACCCTTCGGACCTGATCTGGTTCATACCAGCGTGGGGAAGCTCAGTGGGCGCGTGCGCAGCCGGGAACAGGAAGCGCAGCCCGTTAAGGCATGCCGCGGCCGGATCTTGTCCCGAAGATCCGGCTTTTTTGCGTTTGGCGCCCCGGCCAAAGGAGCGAAAACCCATGTTCATCCCCACCCCCTCCGCCAGTCCGGCGGGCGCAAAGTCTTACATGACAGAGAATGCAGGCCGCAAAATCTATGTGACCGGCCCGAGGCCGGATATCCGGGTGCCGATGCGCGAAATCCGGCTGTGCTCCGGAAAAAGCGGATCGCCCGACGCATCCCCGGCTGCGATCCGGCTGTATGACTCGGGCGGGCCTTACACCGATCCGTCCCGCCGTCCCGATTTTCGCTCCGGATTGGAACCGATCCGGCAACCATGGATAGAAGAAAGGGAGGATACGGAGCAAAGCGCATGGGTTGACGGCTTGGACATCCCTGGAACGGGAGGCCCATTCCGGCAATCGGCCGACTCCGGAGACCGGGTATTGGCTGCATCGGCTCCGGCCGGGATAGAGCCGAAGACTGTGGAGGAAGGGCAAACAGGATCGAATTTCACGCGCGATGTGATACCCCGGCGGGCGAAAGAGGGCTGCTGCGTAACCCAGCTGCATTACGCCCGCAAGGGGAAGATTACCCCGGAAATGATGTTTGCCGCCATCCGCGAGCAGGTGGAGCCGGAGTTCGTCCGGACGGAGGTGGCGGCCGGCCGGGCCGTAATTCCGGCCAACATCAATCACCCGGAATGCGAGCCGATGGTCATCGGCCAGGCCTTTCATGTGAAAATCAATGCAAATCTCGGCAACTCGGCGATGGCTTCCTCCATGGAGGAGGAGGTGGACAAAATGGCGTGGGCCGTCCGCTGGGGAGCGGATACGGTGATGGATCTTTCAACGGGCGGAGACATTCACGCCACCCGGGAATGGATTTTGCGCAACGCGCCCGTTCCGGTCGGAACAGTCCCTCTCTATCAGGCGCTGGAAAAAGTGAAGGGGGATGCCGGAGCGCTGACGTGGGACATTTACCGCGATACGCTGATCGAACAGGCGGAGCAGGGCGTCGATTATTTCACCATCCATGCGGGCGTTCTGCGGGACCACATTCCGCTGGCCGCAAAGCGTGTGACCGGCATCGTTTCGCGCGGCGGGGCGATCATGGCCGGCTGGTGCCAGGCGCACGGCGAGGAGAATTTTCTGTACATGCATTTTGATGAGATTTGCACCATTCTGGCGCGTTATGACGCCGCCGTCTCGCTTGGCGACGGCCTGCGCCCCGGCTCCGTGGCGGATGCCAACGATGCTGCGCAGTTCGCCGAGCTGGAGACGCTGGGCGAGCTGACGGCCATGGCCCATTCGCATGACGTTCAGGTGATTGTCGAAGGACCGGGGCATGTCCCGCTGCACCTCCTCGCCGAAAACGTGGAGAAGCAGCAAAAGCTGTGCCACGAAGCGCCATTCTACACGCTGGGACCGCTCGTTACGGATATCGCGCCCGGCTACGATCACATCACCTCGGCGATCGGGGCGGCGGTCATCGGCTGGCTGGGCACCGCCATGCTCTGTTACGTCACCCCGAAAGAGCATCTGGGGCTCCCCGGCAAGGAGGATGTGCGTGCGGGCGTGATCGCCTACAAGATTGCGGCTCACGCCGCGGATCTGGCAAAAGGCCATCCGGGTGCCCGCGAGCGGGACGACGCCTTGTCCCGGGCCCGGTTCGACTTCCGCTGGCAGGACCAGTTCGCCTTGTCGCTCGACCCGGAACGCGCGATGGAATACCGCGGGGCGCCGGCGGGAGACGGGGACCCGGAAGCTTACTGCTCCATGTGCGGGCCGGAGTTTTGCAGCATGCGCCGTTCGCGCGGGCTTTTGGAGGAAAGCGGCTTATGATATGATGGACGTGAAATCGCCGAAACGGCTGAAGCTGGAGATGGACGAAGTTCATGATGAACATAATTTGTAAAGGCATAAACCGCAGAGTGCAAGGTTCTCGCGGAAGGAGGGCGGCCCATGCGTTTGCCGGCTAAAAGAAGCCCCCGCTGGCTGGTCTGGTTTGTCGGGATCGGGCTGCTGCTTACCGGGCTTATCTGGATCAACCGTTACGTGCTTCTGGACGAACCGTTCGAGTGGGTGTTCGCGCTCCGGTTTGCGCTTCTGGCATTTGTCGTTTCCTCGGTGGCTCACGTTTCCGCCTGGGCGGGAGCCAAATGGATTTGGGCCGGCACCCTGCTCGGGACGTTGGGCGGGGTGGCGATGCTGTACATCTACGCGGAAGGCAACCGCGGCGGCTGGGAGGACCTGGCCAGCCTGCTCGGCTTCTTTCAAGGCGTTCTGTTCGGAATCGCCGCGGGAGCTTTCGTGCAGATTGCCGTTTACCTGGTAAACCGGATCAAGAGCTAGTCATCGGGTGATGACTAACGCCCCATCCATGAAGGCTGGTTGTTTTCTCTTGGACGATCCGGTTTGCTTCCGCGGGCAGTGACTCGTGCTCCGTCCAAGAAGAATGGCAGCTCTCTCTGGGACAATCCGGTTGGCTTCGCTGCTAGATTCTTTTGCAGCGGCTTTTTTGGCTTAGAAGGAGATCGTCTAGGAGCGAGCGGCTGGGTGAGGCGAGCGGTCGGGTCGAGCAAGCGAGCGGCTGGGTGAGGCGAGCGGTTGGGCGGAGCAAGCGAGCGGCTGAGCAGGGCGAGCGGTCGGGCCGAGCAAGCGAGCGGCTGAGCAGGGCGAGCGGTCGGGTCGAGCAAGCGAGCGGCTGGGTGAGGCGAGCGGTCGGGCGGAGCAAGCGAGCGGCTGAGCAGGGCGAGCGGTCGGGTCGAGCAAGCGAGCGGCTGAGCAGGGCGAGCGGTCGGGTCGAGCAAGCGAGCGGCTGGGTGAGGCGAGCGGTCGGGCGGAGCAAGCGAGCGGCTGGGTGAGGCGAGCGGTTGGGCGGAGCAAGCGAGCGGCTGAGCAGGGCGAGCGGTTGGGCCGAGCAAGCGAGCGGCTGAGCAGGGCGAGCGGTCGGGTCGAGCAAGCGAGCGGCTGGGTCGAGCAAGCGACCGATCACCAGGGAACGGCGATGCAAATAGGTGCAAAACGAAGCTTATTTCCGTGGTTTTTGGCCTCTATCGCGAAATAATTCCATAAACGCACTTATTTTCGGATAAAGAAGCGATATTCAGGGAAAACGAAAGAAATAATTGCTTTTATGCATCTATTTGGCGGAATACGGCCGTTATTAGGGAAAATAGTTGCTTTTCTGCACTTACTGTCCAGCCCTACGAGCGGGAGACCACTAACGCTGGGAATTCGGGTCCGTCGCCGGATTTAATGAAAGAAACGTCTGCATCAAAACGGCAAACGCCCGGGGGCCCCGCTTGTCTGGCCGACAAGCCGGGGTCTCCGGGTGTTTTGCTTGCCGTGCGGGTGCCAAGCAAAAGGGAAGCAGGCGGCGGATTGAAATCCGGCCAAGAACCCCGCCGCCCGGCTGCCCATCGTTTGCGAATAGAGAAGAGGGCTTTGGACTTGCGGCTATTTTTGGGGCGAGAACCCCTCTTCGCGCAGATACTCCTCCGCTTCGTCCAGCGTTTCAAACACCATCTCCAGAGAAAGCCCCGCGTAGATGTACCACAGGTCGTCTTCTTCCTTCAGCTCCAGACGGCTGCCTTCACCGGACACCCAGACGCCCAAGGACGAGCCTTTCGTGACCGATTCTTTCGTCCCCAGATGACCGCCCACTCCTGAGCCTCCGTCCGGGCCGGGACGTTCCGGTCCGCCCTCGGACAACGAGCGGATGGACGCTTCCACGAGCTCCCGCAGCGCATCCTCCGAATAATCGCGGATGTTCACGAAGCCCTTTTCATCCGTCGGATACCCCTCAAGCAAGCCGGCGTAAACAAAGCCGTTGCCATTCGGATGCAGCCGGTAAACGACCGTTTTCTTTTCATGCACGCTTTCCTCGTAATGGTAATTCACGCGGCCAAGCGATACGTTTTTTCGCTCCAGCTGCGGGAAAGAATCAAAAATGCGCACTTTTTCATCAAAGGACAGCATGTCGGCCTCCGTTATTCCTGCATGGTTCGGCTTTCGCCCGCTCGCCCGAACCGGGCGGAGCGGGACTCGCCGTGCCCGGATTGTACCACACTTGGCAGATATCAGCCAACCCGGTGCCTCCCGGTGCCCCCTTCCCAGATCCGGCCTCGACCTGAAGCCGGTTCCCCCGGCGCTGCTATTTCGAGACCGGTCCCTCCATCGCCGCCCTGAAGCCGGTCTATTCCGCCGGGCGCTGCCGTTCCTTGTGGCTCGCGAAAAGTCGGTCCCTCTCCGTCGTTAAGGACAGGCGTTTTCGCGTCCAAACGGCCGGGAGAGTCGGTCCCTCCATCGCCGCCCGAAGCCGGTCTATTCCGCCGGGCGCTGCCGTTCCTTGTGGCTCGCGAAAAGTCGGTCCCTCCCCGGCGTTACGGTCAAGCGTTTTCGCGTCCAAACGGCCGGGAGGTATCGAGCGGACGCAGCCCGGCTTCAATTGCGGCCCGCCGCGGCTCGAGATAGGGCGGAAGCGCCAGCGTTTCGCCCAGGTGTTCAAGCGGTTCGTCCGTGTCGAAGCCCGGCCCGTCGGTCGCGAGCTCAAACAGGATGCCGTTCGGCTCGCGGAAATAAAGCGACCGGAAGTAGTGCCGCTCGACGAAGCCGGAGTTCGCCAGCCCGTGCCGGTTCAGTACATCTTCCCACTGCAGCAGCTCCTCCTTGTCCTCGACGCGGAAAGCGACGTGATGGACCCCGCCTCTGCCGAGACGGGCGGGCGGCAGATCGTCGCGCGGCTCCACCTGCACCTCCGCGCCCGAGCCGCCTTCCCCGGTCTGCAGCACGAGGATCTCCGGCTGTCCCGGGACAAGGGCCGGATAACGTCCGGTTTCCCGGAAGCCGAGCAGCTTGAGCGCGGCGACTGTAAATTCGGGCTTGCGCACGGTCAGCTTGACCGGGCCGAGGCCTACAATGCCGTATGCCTGGGGAACGGCGCTTCTCTCCCATGGAGTGCCGCCGGGCACGCCGGTGTTGGTTTCGTCGGAAACGAGGGCCAGCCGCTGCTGCTCGGGATCGCGGAAGAAAAGCGTTTTGCGTCCTGCAAAGGACACGACGGGTTCCTGCTGTACGCCATACTCGCGAAACCGGGTTTCCCAATAGGCCAGGGCTTCGTCATTTGCAACCCGGAGCGACATGCCCGATATGCTGTCGGCGCCTTCCCGGTTTTGCCCGATATGCAAATAATCGAAGAACGTCAGCTCCGTTCCCGGATTGCCCCGTTCGTCTCCGTAAAACAAATGGTACGCGCTGGTGTCGTCCTGATTGACCGTCTTTTTGACGAGCCGCATGCCGAGCACCTTGGTGTAAAATTCATAATTTCTTTCGACCGAGCCGGTCATGGCGGACAGATGATGGGTACCTTTTACGTTCATTAGAGGGAACGCTCCTTTCGTCAGCGCAGTTTTTTGAGCAGCTCCAGCAGCTGCCGCTGTTCATCTTCGTTAAGCGCGCCAAATTGCGCCGCCTGAAATTGCTCCTGAACCGGAACAACCTCCTGATAAAGCCGGTTTCCCGCCTCCGTAAGGGAGACGTATTTGGTTTTCCACTCCTGCTCGCGCCGGATCCAGCCCGATTCCTCGGCTTTTGCGAGCAGCTGCGTAATGTTTCCTTTGGTAACGACCAGCTTGTCCGCCAGCTCCTGCTGCGTGATCCGGCCGGCTCCGCCCACTTGGGCGAGCACGTCAAACTGGGCGGCTGTCAGCTTCCACCGGCTCAAGTGCTGGTTGGTCTCGCGAATGCTCCGGTTGTAAAACCGGGCGAGCCGGAACCAGAGCAAAAGCCCCCGCCGCTCCTCCTGCCGGGACCGCTTGCCTTCGCTGTCCTCCGTGCTTTTCGTCATCGGAAAACCTCCCTTTTTACTCCCGCTGATCTTCAACACTTGTTACATTTTGAGTTTAGTTATTAACTTATACTAAGTTTAAAAATAAACCGACAAAAAGTCAACCTGCCGGAAGAACGCGATTGTCCGATTGCCGAAACCTCCGGAAGCGAATATGATAAGGGAAACAAAACGAGCGAACCCAACGGGCAATACCGCGAACATACGGCCCGATCAAGCCGCGAACAGGAAAGAAGGGACAAGAGCATGGAGGTTTCGGCATCGAAGAAGCTGCAAATTTTGACCACCGGGATCTTTACGGAGCTGGCGGACCGCAAGCAGGCGGCCATTGCCAAAGGCTTGGCCGTCATCGACCTGAGCGTGGGCAGCCCCGACCTTCCGCCTCCGGCAAGCGTGGTGGAGGAGCTGGCCGGACAGGTGCGGGACACCGGCCAATACGGCTACTCGCTGCGCGGAACAGCGGCCTTTAACCGGGCGGCGGCCGGCTTTTACCGGCGCCGGTACGGCGTGCCGCTTGAGCCCGACCGCGAGGTGCTTCAGCTCATGGGCTCGCAGGACGGGCTGGCTCATCTGGCGATGGCGGTCGCCGATCCCGGCGATTACGTGCTGACGCCGGACCCCGGCTACCCCATCTATGAAGCGGGCGTCCGGCTGGCCGGAGCCGTTCCCTACCCGATGCCGTTGACGGCGGAAAACCGCTACCTGCCTGATTTGAACGCGGTTCCCCCGGAGGTGCTTCGCCGCGCAAAGCTGATGATTTTGAGCTATCCGGGCAATCCGGTAGCGGCGCTGGCCGACCGCGCGTTCTTCGAGCGGGTTGTCGCCTTTGCCAAGCGGCACGGCATTCTGGTTTTGCACGACTTCGCCTATTCCGAGCTGATTTTTGACGGCCATCCTTCGATCAGCTTCCTGTCGGTTCCCGGAGCGAAGGAGGTCGGGATCGAGTTCAATTCCCTTTCCAAAACCTTTAACATGGCGGGCTGCCGGGTCGGCTACGCTGTCGGCCATCCGCAGGCGCTCGCGCTTTTGGCCGCCCTTCAGTCGCACACGAACTACGGCGTATTTCATCCGCTGCAAAAAGCCGCCGAAGCCGCCTTCGGGCTGGACGATGCGCATTTCGCTTCGCTGGTGCGGACCTATGAAGCCAGGCGGGACGCCCTGATCGGCGGGCTTGCCCGGGCGGGCTGGGAAGTTCCGCCCACCCCGGCGACCATGTTCGTTTGGGCCCTCATTCCCGCAGGCTGGACGTCCCGCGGGTTTGCCTTTAAGCTGCTGGACGAGACGGGCGTGGCGGTGACGCCGGGCGACGCCTTTGGCTCGCGGGGCGAAGGCTATGTCCGCATCGCGCTCGTTCAGCCGCCAGAACGGCTGGAGGAAGCGGCACGCCGGATCGGCGTCTTTCTTCAGGCAGGGGCGGACTTTCGCGGCTAGGGCAGGCGCCTCTTTACAATACGTAAAGTTGACACTCCAAAAAGAGCCGTGGTACGATGTGCACAACTTATTCGCGGAGGAGGCGGGGAGAATGAAACGCAAGGACGAACGGAAGCCTGCCGTTTCTTTCCCGCTGCCCTTTTTTTCCCGCCGCCTGTTTTTTCGCAGCCATCCCTGCCCGGCAGGAGCTTTTCCGGCCGGCCATGCACCGGTCAAGGGACAGGTTTTCAAGAACACGGCTGCGAACCCGCAGCCGTGTTCTTTTCTTTAAGCGGCGGACGAGGAAAAACCGCCCGGTTTGGGAACCCTAAACCGGCGGAACTCCCGGATAGGCGACGCCTGGCCGGCCCGGGCGGCTCAACGGCATGATATTCTGGCGAAAGGATGAAATGTACATTGTACAGGTGACGAATATGAGTTTACAAAAGCAAACCCCGATCGAAAATGCCTTAATTTTTCAGAATATTTCGGAAAATAGACTGTCGATCGAAGACGTATATGAACGCGTGCTGCGTTTTATCGCTCAGGACCCGAAGCATACCTTCCACTTTGTGATCGGAACCGACTGCCAGGTGCACAATGGGTATACGAAATTCATCACGGGGATTATCATCCGGCGGCTCGGCAAGGGCGCCTGGGCCTGCTACCGGCAGGTGATTTTGCCTCGGGAGCTGATCTCCGTAAAGGAAAAGCTGGCGACGGAAACCTCCCTGTCCCAGGAAGTGGCCGCTTATTTTGCGGGCGAAGCCATCGACCGGATGGAAGAATTGCTGCTTCCCTACGTCTATCAAGGCGCTGCTTTGGAAACTTATATCGACATCGATGCCGGTACACAGCCGATCGTCAACAAAACCTCCCTTTATGTGCAGGAGATGGTGGATAGAGTGGAAGCGATGGGCATTTACCGCGCCCGCGTCAAACCCGATTCTTACGCCGCTTCGTCGTACGCCAACCGGTATACCAAACGCCCGGCCCGAATCGTGTTGTAGCAAGTCCCCGGGTTATTTCGAATAAGCCGCGAAAGAGGAATTCGCGGTTTTTTTCGTTTCCTGAAAAAGGAAATCGCCCCCGAACCGCAGAATGGGTAAATCATAAAAGAGAAGCAAACAGGGGGCCGAAATGGACGAGCGGAAAACGAAGAGGACGGACGGAACGGAGTATGGGCAGGGAGAGGAGAGCCCCGCCGCTCCGCGCCGGGGCTGCGGGGCGTTTCTTCGCGGCGTGTTTGTTTTTGCGGCGGCCTACGCGCTCCTGCTGTTTCCGGTGGCGGTGCTGGGACAGTCGGCTTTCATTCCCCTGCTGCGGGAGGAGTGGCTCACCGACGCGGGAGCCGCCGTTTTGCTGGCGGTTTACCTGGTCTTGATTGTCATGATGTTTGCCGTTTTGGGTGCGTTGATGGCGGGGGAACGGCAGCTT
The DNA here is from genome assembly GCF_059735245.1 of Gorillibacterium sp. sgz306347. NCBI lineage: Bacteria > Bacillati > Bacillota > Bacilli > Caryophanales > Paenibacillaceae > Gorillibacterium > Gorillibacterium sp. sgz306347. Next base: position 89,063 of record NZ_JCAPET010000004.1, on the reverse strand, counting down.
TCGGGCCGGTTTCTGCTGGCAGCGACTTTGCCTACGGCGGCCGGGCTTCTGCTGCTATGGGTTCTGTCCGTATCCGGCGGCGGCAGCGAGCTAAAGGCCGTCGCCGGGCCCTTATACAAGCTCCTGGTCTTTTGGGCTGACCCCGTGCTTGATCTGCTCGCTTTTTATCCGCGGCGGCTGAGCGCCGCTCTCCCGCTGCTTGCGCTTCTGCCGAGCGCCGGGGCGGCAGCCGGGATCGCCTGGCTGCGCAGATGGCGGCCCCGCCTGGGACGCAGGGGGCGAAACGCGCTGCTGCTCGGGGCTATCCTGCTGTTCGCCGCCGCGTTCCTGGCCGGGCAGCATACGGCGGCAAAGCCGCTTATGGCGTCCGGGGAATACCCCCGGGTGGACGGAGCCACAGCGGCCATTCCGTTTGCGGAGCGGCTTTACGCGGAGCTGACCGGGGCGAACCGCCTTCGGGCGCGGGATGAGGTTCATTTTCATACCACCCACAATGCGTACGTCAGCCTGATCGAGCGGAAAACGGACCTGATTTTCGTCGCCGGGCCGTCGGACGAGGAGCGGGCGCTTGCGGAACGAAACGGCGTCGGGCTGACGCTCACGCCGATCGGCCGGGACGCGTTTGTCTTCCTGGTCAACGGCCGCAATCCGGTGGACAACCTGACCGACGGGCAAATCCGCGGGATTTATACCGGGCGAATCGCCAACTGGCGCGAGATCGGAGGAGCCGATGCGGAAATCGTCGCTTATCAGCGCGACGCCAATTCCGGCAGCCAGACGTTTATGGAACAAAACGTGATGGCTTCCGAAAGCATGGCGCATCCGCCGACCGAGCGCGAAATCGACGCCATGGGCGGCCTTATCGACGCCGTCGCCGACTACGAAAATGCCGCGAATGCGATCGGCTATTCGTTTTACTATTACGCCGGCCAGATGCACCGCAGCGGGAACGTAAAGGTTTTGGCGGTAAACGGAGTGGAGGCAAACCGGACGAATATCGCTTCGGGCCGGTACCCGTTTACGGCGGTTCTTTATGCCGTAACCCGCTCGGACGAGCCGGCGGACAGCCCGGCCAGCCGGGTGGTCCGGTGGATTGTTGAAAGTCCGGAAGGGGCGAAGCTGGTCGAAGCGGGCGGTTATGTGCCGCCGGACAACGGAAGGAAAGGGGAGGATTCCGGTGAACGAAGTGCCGGACCATCTTGACCGCGGGCTGCATGTTGTGTTCGTCGGGTTTAACCCGAGCCTGAAATCGGGCGAGCTCGGCCATCACTATGCCAACCCGCGCAACAATTTTTGGCGCATTCTGCACCGGGCGGGCCTTACGCCCCGGCTTTACGACGCCTCCGAGGACGGCGAGCTGCTGCGTCTCGGCTACGGGTTTACGAACATCGTGGCCCGGCCCACCCGGGGCGTGGAGGACATCGCCCGCGAGGAATACGCGGAGGGGCGCGAAATTCTTCGCCGCAAGCTGGAGCGCTACCGGCCCCGCGTCGTCTGCTTTGTCGGCAAAGGCGTCTACACGGAGTACAGCCGCCGTCCGAAAGCGGACTGGGGCTTTCAGCCGGAGCCGTTTGCGGCGGGGATGCAGGAATTTGTCGCGCCTTCTTCTAGCGGCTTGGTCCGCATGCCGATGGAGGAAATCGTCGCCATTTACCGGCAGCTGGGCGATTTTTTGCGGGCGGAGTGAGCCTGCTTGGGCAGCGCCCCAACCCGCCCCGGACAGGAGAAAAAGCCCTTTGCAAAACGGCGGAGATGCCCTATGCTGAGAAGGCAAGAAAGTCCGCCGCCGGACAAGGGCAGTGCAGCGGCCGCCCGACAAAGGCGGTTCGGCACACGTCGTGTGCCGGCGGCGGAGGGAGAGATACAGGGGGGACCGGGCATGAAAAAAGAAACGATTACGCGGCGGAGGCTTTGGCTGTTCCAGCTGTTTTATGTGCTGTTTACTGCGGTATGGCTGGTGTTTGCGGCGTTTTCCGCGATGCTGTTCGACGCGCCCGGCGCGGATAAAACCTTAGGGCTGTGGATCGTTTACCTGCTCATTTGGGTTTATCCGTTAGCCGCGCTTTTTGCGATTGTCTGGAGCTGGAGGCTTTACCGCAAACGCCGGTTCAACGGCGCGTCGCGAGCTATTTTGCTGCCGCTTTTGTGGGTGATTCCGATCGTAAGCGTATTTGCTTACGCGTTGTGGGGCTGAACGAGTCCGGCTTCCGGCAGCGTCCAGCCGGAGGCGTTCTCCCTCGCATAGGCGGCGAGGAAGTCAAGCCACGGCGCGCTGTCGTTCAGGCAGGGCGCGACCGAGCAGTCCTCGGCGGCTCCGCCGCCGGCGGCGAACGCTTCGCGTCCTTCCACGGCCAGCTCATGCAGCGTCTCCAGGCAGTCCGTGACAAGGCCGGGGGAGAACACAAGCGGCCGGCGGACGCCGCGTGCAGGCAAGCCGCGCAGAACCTCTGTCACGGAGGGGCCGACCCATGGCTCGCGGCCGAACCGCGACTGAAAGCACAAGGTCCACCGGCCCTGCTCCAGTCCGAGCAAAGCCGCCAGGCGCTCGGCGGTGATCCGGCACTGGGCGGGATACGGGTCGCCCGTGCGGGCGTACCGCTTGGGGATGCCGTGGAAGCTGAATACATAGTGATCCGGTTCACAAGAGAGGCCGGAAGCAAACGCCCGCAGGTGCGCTCCGATCGCCTCCAGGTAGCCCGGATGGTCGTAATAGGCGTCCGCGATCCGCAGGGCGGGAACAAAGCGTTTGGCCGCCGGGCCGTTCCTCCGCTTGCGTCCGAGCGCCGCGAAGCAGACGGCATCCAGCACGGCGGCAGTCGTGGTGGACGAATATTGCGGAAACAGCGGCAGGACGAGCAGGCGGGTTATGCCGGCCTCTTCCATGGAGCGGACCGCCGGTTCGATTCCGGGACCGCCGTAGGAAAGCCCCAGCTCCACCCGAAAGCCGGAGCCGAGCCGTTCCTGCAGCCCGCTTTGCTGGCTGCGGGAATAATGCAGCAGGGGCGAGCCCTGTTCGGTCCAGATGGAGCGGTACAGGGCCGCGGATTTTTTCGGGCGCACCCGCAGGATGATGCCGCGCAAAACCGGCTGCCAGTAGAGCGGAGGCAGGTCGATCACCCGCCGGTCCGACAAAAACCGCTTCAGGTACGGCCGCACCGCGCGCGCCGTCGGCTCCTCCGGAGTGCCGGTTTGCGCAAGGAGCACGCCGATTTCTTTGCGTTTCATAGTAGCCTCCCATGCCGCCGCAGGCGGCTTTTTTAGCGGCGCTTCATTTCAAAAAATTCGCAATCCGTACGGGAATGATACCCCAGGTCGCCGACTCCGGCCTGCAGAACGACAAGCGTATCGCTGAACTGGATAATCACGCCGCCCGAATCGATCACATAATTGTCTTTGAATACCCGGATGCGGGTTTGCCGTTCCATCGCTTCCGCAAAGTCGGCATCCGTCTCGAGCCTCCGGTTGGAAGCCATGCAATCGAACCCCTTTCGCGCCGTTTATCCGGCGTTTTTTATTGTACCAGACCGGACGGCTGAGCGGGAGTGCAGGCTTCGGGCCGCGGAAAAGGAGCGGGAACGGGTTTCCAGAATCAGCAGATGACAATGGGGCGCTGTGACGGCTATACTGAAAAGGAACCTGGAATGCGGCAACAAACCAAGCAGTGGACAAACGTCTTAGGAGGTACTTACACAATGCTTATCGGATCTATCGAAGCGGGCGGCACCAAGTTCGTCTGCGGCGTCGGTGACGAGAACGGAACGATTCTGGACCGGGTGAGCTTCCCCACCGGACAGCCTGAGGAAACGATGGAGCAGGTCATCGCCTATTTCCGCGGCCAGGATGTCGCGGCGATCGGAATCGGCACCTTCGGCCCGATCAACATCGACCCGGCGAGCCCGCTTTACGGCCACGTCACCACCACGCCCAAGCCGGGCTGGTCCGGTTATGATTTTCTCGGCACGCTGAAACGGGAATTTCCCGTGCCCTTTGGCTGGGACACCGACGTGAACGCGGCCGCATACGGCGAAGCGACCTGGGGAGCGGCCCGGGGGCTGAACAGCTGCCTGTACTATACGATCGGAACCGGCGTCGGCGTCGGCGTTTATTCGGAAGGCCGGCTTGTGCACGGGCTCTTGCATCCCGAAGGCGGCCATGTGCCGGTGAAGCGGCACCCGGAGGATCCATTCGCGGGCTGGTGCCCGTATCACGGCGACTGCCTGGAAGGCCTGGCGGCCGGACCGGCGGTGGAAAAGCGCTGGGGCGTCAAAGGCAGCGAGCTTGCTCCGGATCACCCGGCATGGGCCATGCAGGCGTATTACATCGCGCAGGCGCTGACCTCGGCCATTCTGCTCCTTTCTCCGCAAAAGATCATTCTCGGCGGCGGCGTGATGCACCAGCTGCAGCTGTTCCCGCTTATCCGCGAAGAAGTGCAGAAGAACCTGAACGGATACGTCGCCCATCCGGCCATTACGGAAGGAATCGACGCGTACATCGTTCCCCCGGGGCTTGGCGACAACGCGGGTCTGGCCGGTTCGCTGGCGCTCGGCTTGCTGGCTCTTCAGGGATAACACGTGTAATCAGACCTTTTTCATGCCAAGGAAGCGGCGCGTCCCGTTGGGACTGCGCCGCTTTTGTGTATAATGGAGAAGGTACATACAAAGAAATCATACCAAGGAGCTGAAGAAACCATGGAATTGAAAGGAAAAACGGCGGTCATCACCGGGGCCGGCAAAGGAATCGGCAAAGCGCTGGCTGTGGCGCTGGCCAAGGAAGGCGCAAACCTGGGGCTGATCGCCCGCACCGCCTCCGATCTGGAGTCGCTGCGGAATGAGCTGACCGGCACGTACGGCGTCAAGGTCAGCACCGCCAGTGCGGACATTTCCGTCCGGGAGGAAGCCGAACGGGCGGTGGCCGCCATCCAGCAGGAGCTCGGCGCGTTTGACGTCTTGATCAACAACGCGGGGATTGCCGAATTCGGCACGCTGGCGGAGATGAACCCGGAGAAGTGGGAGCGCATCGTCGAGGTCAACCTGTTCGGCACCTATTACGTAACGCGCGCGGCTCTGCCGGCGATGGTGGAACGCGGCAGCGGGAACATCATCAACGTATCCTCCACGGCCGGCGAACGCGGCTTCGCAACAGGCTCGGCGTACTGCGCCTCGAAATTCGCCGTGATGGGCTTGACCGAATCGCTGGCACAGGAGGTCCGCAAGCACAACATCCGCGTCGTGGCGCTTACACCGAGCACGGTCAACACCGAGCTGGCCGTGAACGCGGGACTGAAGATCGGCGACGAGGACCGGATGATGCAGCCCGAGGATGTGGCGGAGCTCGCTTTGGCCGCGCTGAAGCTGCCGGACCGGGTGTTTGTGAAAACGGCTGGCATCTGGACCACGAATCCGCAATAAACCGGGCTGCCGGAATAAGAAAAAAGCTGAGTCCCGTCTTTCTGTGCGGGATTCAGCTTTTTTGGCATTGGCCGGACCCGGAGGCCTGCGGCGGGGCGGGGCGTCCGGTTCCCTTGGCGCAGAACACACATCCCGCCGGTTACCAAGGCCGCCGGACGCCTGCGCGAGCTACAGCGCCGATGCGGACGCCTCGGAGGCCGCCTGGATCGTCCGGCTGGCCCTACCGTGCGCCGCGTAAAAACCGGCGGAAACGAGTGCGGTTCCGATGGCGAGCCAGGTCACCGGCGGCAGACCGCCGACGTCATAAAGCTTGCCCATAAGGTACGGGCCCGCCACACGGCCGGCCGATCCGATCCCGCCGGTCAGCCCGATGTAGAACGGCGCGTTCTTGCCGCCGTGCTCGGACAGGAAGGCCGGCATGGTCGGGGAAATCAGCATTTCCCCGAGCGTCGTAAGGACCATGCCGAGCACCATGCCCGGGTAGCTCTGGAACAGCAGGATCGCCGCATAGCCGGCCGCATAGAACAAGCTGCTGGCGGTCATCTGCGACGAAATGGTCCGCGTGAGGTAGCGGCGGATCAGATGGACAACGGGCTGCGCGGCAAAGATCATAATGCCGTTCAGGGTCCACAGGAAGCCGTAAGCCTTCTTTTCCATTCCTTCCGAGATGATAAACGGGGACACGCCGGTGTTCCAGATCGAGTTGCCAACGTGCAGCAGCAGGCCGCCGAGCGCCATGAACAGGTAAAGCCGGACGTTGCTCATGAGAAACCAGCTGCTTTCCGCCGGAGTGGCATGCTTCGCAGCGGCACTCCCGGCGCCGCCCGCCGCCCCCATTCCTTCCACCTTGCCCAGGTACACCAGAAAAAAGAGGGCGAAAACAACCGAGGTCACGCCGTTCAGAACGAAGCTTAGCGAATAGGAGAAATCGGCCAGAAAGCCGCTCATGGCGGTGCCGAGCGCGACGCCGATATTGTTGGCGACATAGATCGTATTGAACAATTCCGCTCTCCGCTTGGCGAACCGGAAGCCGATAAACGATTGAATCGCCGGCAGGGACATGGAATTAAAGAATCCGATGAACAGCATCATGGCCATAAACAAGTACCAGAACCCGCTGATGAACGGCAGCAGGAACAAGCAGGCGGCATTGAGCGCCAAGGCGCCCACAATCAGCCGCTTTACGCCGACCCGGTGGTAGAGCGAGCCGCCGAGAAACTGCCCGGCGATTCCGCCGAGCGACTGGATCAGGATGACGAGACCGGCATCCGCCATATTGCGTCCCAGCTCGTCAAACACGAACATGGTGACAAGCGGCCACATCAAGGCGCTTCCGGTCGCGTTGATCAGACTGGCAGCCAGAAACACTTTGATTTCCCTCGGGTACTGCTGCAAAAATTTCATTTCCTGTAGATGCCCCCAGCCGAACGCCTGTTTTTGTCACAGGCTCCATTATAACGCCCTTCGGCCGGATTGCGGAAGAGGCTGATTTCCGGGCAGAGGCGGATCAGCCTTCGTAAAAGACGACCGCCTCGATGTCCTGCCGGTAATTCCCGAACGACCGGCCGAACAGGCTGACGCCGCCGCAGTGCTCCGCCGTCTCCGGGCAGGCGATGCGGAAGCGGATTTCCTCTCCGAAGCGGAGGTTCAGCTGATCCGGGGTTGCATCCGACAGGCGGACGCCGTCGATGTAGGACCCGTCGGAGCGGACCGTGAGCGTCTTCAGCAGGCCGTGCTGCGTTCCCATGGCCCACCAGTCGGGGGTGTAGACGCCGCGCGAGCTTCCGAAGTCGCCCGGACAGGTCCAGGTGCCAAGGACGGTTTCATTGATGGAAAAGGTCAGGTCGGACGGCCAGTTTTCGTTGTAGCCGGGCGCTTCCGAGCCGATTTCAAAGGAAATCGCCAAGCGCTTTGCCTTTTGCGTACGGAGCAGGTAATTGGGGATGCGGTATTCCACGTACCCGCTGCCAAACCACAGATGGGAGGCCTTCACATGATCCGGCCCGGCAAAATAACGCGGGTCGTCCACCATGCCGAGAAGCCCTTCAGCCGAAGCGAGCCCGCAGGTCGGCTTTACCCGAAAATCGGAATACTGCCCGACCGGGACCGAAACCTCGTAGCGGTTCCGGTCCGGCTCGGCCGGCGAACGGAACCGGAGCGTGACGGCGTCGGCCTGCAGCCGGCACACCTTCCGTCTGCCGCGGGTGCCGGAAATGCTGTCCGTTCCGACGATGCCGGCCGCTTCCAGCTTCTGAATATGCTTGGTGACGATGGCGGAGGACAACGCCAGGGCCTGGGCCAATTCCTTGATGCTGAGCGGCGCTTCGTCGAGCAGCTCGATAATCCGGATCCGCGTTTCGGAAGAGAAGCATTCCAGAAAGGCGAGGTTTTGCCGCGTTACGCGAATATCCATGCTTGACTCCTTTGGCTAAAAACGGATTTTTTTTGATTGTATAACTTAAAAGTTAATTAATCAATCCAGAGTTGACGATTTGAAGTTGAGCAAGGCATAATAAGGTTGGTTTTATTGTGTTATTAAATTAACTTTTAAGTTAACAAGGAGGAGCGGTTATGGAGCAGCTTCCGAGAGCGGAGCACCCTCAGCCTCAATTTGAACGCAAAACCTGGATGAATCTGAACGGGGAATGGGAATTTGCCTTTGACGACGAGGAGATCGGCGCTGTCGAGGGCTGGCAAACGGGAGACGTGCCCTTGCCGTTAACGATTCACGTGCCGTTTGCTTTCCAAAGCAAGCTTAGCGGCATCGGCGATACGGATTTTCACGACACGGTCTGGTACCGGCGGACGCTTCTGCTGCCGGAGGAATTCCGGGGCAAACGGACGCTGCTGCATTTCGGCGCGTTGGATTATGAAGCGCAGGTTTGGGTGAACGGCATACTGGTCGTCCGGCATGAGGGCGGGCATACCCCTTTTCAGGCGGACATTACCGAAGCGCTGCGGGACTCGGACAATGTCATTGTCGTCAAGGCGGCGGACCGCAGCCGGGACCTCACGCTGCCCCGGGGAAAGCAGTATTGGGAGCGGGAATCAGCCAGCATATTCTATACGAGAACGACAGGAATCTGGCAAACGGTATGGATGGAAGCGGTGTCCGGGGTACATTTGGAATACGTCCGGTTTACGCCGGACATCGACAACTGGCAAATCGAAATTGAATCGGCGGTCCGGCGGCCGAACGGCTGCGGCCCGCTTCGGCTGCAAACCGTCATCTCGTTTGAAGGCGAGGTGGTGGCCGACGACAGCCTGACCGTTCTGAGCGACCGGCAGACACGGATAATTCGTCTGGCGGATTTCAAAAAGCACGACATGGAGCAGTGCTGGAGCCCCGAGCGCCCCCGTCTGTACGATGTACAGTTCCGGCTTACGGAGGACGGCCGGACGGTGGATGAGGCGTCAAGCTACTTCGGAATGCGCAAAGTCTCGGTGGACGAAGGCAAGTTCTGCCTGAACAACCGCCCGTATTTTCAAAAGCTGGTGCTGGATCAAGGGTATTTTCCGGACGGCAACCTGACTCCGCCAAGCGACGAAGCGATCCGACGCGATGTGGAGCTGGTGAAGGCCATGGGCTTTAACGGCGTGCGGAAGCATCAGAAGCTCGAAGACCCGCGGTTTCTCTATTGGTGCGACAAGCTGGGGCTTCTCGTCTGGAGCGAAGCGGCCAATGCGCAAAATTACTCCGAAGAGTATGTCCGGCGGTTCACGCAGGAATGGCAGGAGTCGGTCCGGCGCGATTATAACCATCCGAGCATTGTGGCTTGGGTGCCGCTGAACGAGAGCTGGGGCGTTCCCAACATCAAGGTGGACAAGCGGCAGCAGCAGCATGCGCTCGCTATGTACCATCTGACAAAATCGCTTGATCCGATGCGGCCGGTCATTTCCAATGACGGCTGGGAGATGGTGGAGACCGATTTGTACGGCATTCACGATTACGACGGGCGGCGAAGCGTTTTGAACGAACGGTTCGGCACGACGGCGGAAAACGCATCCCGCACCTATGGCGACCGGCAGCTTTCGGTCGGCGGCTTCGCTTACCGCGGGCAGCCGATTCTGGTGACGGAGTTCGGCGGGGTCGGTTATCCAAAAAGCGACTGGAAAGGGTGGGGGTACAACGAGCTGGCGCATTCCGACGAGGAGTTCGGGAAGCGGCTGCGCGACGTGATCGAGCCCCTGCGGCAGAGCGCCGTTATCCAGGGCTACTGCTACACGCAGCTGACGGACGTCGAGCAGGAAATCAACGGCTTGCTGACGTACGACCGCCGGCCCAAGCTTCCGGTCGAGACGATCCGGGCGATAAATTCAGGACAATAAAAAGAATCCCGCAGACGCCATGCTCTGCGGGATTCTTCCTGTTCCTGCCTTACTGCTGCGGCGCTTCGTTCGGAGGTCCTTTTTCCGTTTCGTCCAGTTCATCAAACACGCCTTGCTCTATCGCTTCTTCAATTTTGTAGCTGATCAGAACATACTGATACGTGCCGATCTCATCGGAACGTTCCATTGACGGCGGCTCCGGCCAATCCTCGGGAAGCTGGCCGTCTTTTTTTATAGCGCGAAGAATGGGGAGTATGGAATTATACCACTCCCGAGCCGTCAGCCGTTCCGTCGCTCCGGTCAAAGAGACTTGATACGGCAGCCGGTGCAGCGGCGCCTCCCCGTCTTCGGAATGCAGCCCCTCTTGGCGGATTTTCTCCAGCGCTTTGCCGTAAAGGCGAAAGCCGGGGTCTACCAGGCGGCGAAGCAAAGCGAGGGCCGCTTCCGGGTGCTCGGACTGCTCCCCGACGTCTCCGCGGTAGTACACTTCGTGAAGATCCTTCGTTTGGTAATACTTTTCCGTCAGGTTCTTTTGCTGCCGGGTTTCAACGACTTCCAGCACATCGGCCTGCAGCAGCTTTTTGACATGGTAGTAAAGACGAAGCGGGTCCTCATTCAACTGCTCCGCCATCTGCTTGACGGTGATCGGCTGCTCCGAGGCCAGATGCAGAATCCGGGTTCGGCGCGGGTCCGACAGCAGCTTCATCAGCTCGACGCTTTGGGTTTTCCATCTCACGGCGTTTCCTCCCGATATACGTGGGTACGCCTATTAGCATATCATACGGTCCGATCCGCCGTCCAAACGATGCGGGCGCGGAGGAGAATGAGCGCAGCCGTGCCCAGCGTCCCGGCGCCTGAGACAACCAGAATGCCGGAGACCGGGATGCCGGCGGAAAGCAGCGCGGAGACAATGGCATAAGATAGCGGAGCAAACCCCAGCGAAAAGGTAGACATCAGGCTGGTGACAAGTCCGAGCTTCCGGCTGTCGACGGTCTCCTGCACGAGCGACATGGTCAGTATATTGCTGAACGACAGGCAGATGCCCGAAAGAAAAAGAAGCGCGGCGGGAGCGGCAAGCCCGGACGCAAAGCCGAGCACCGCATGGCTGCCTCCCATCAGTACAAGCATGGACAGGCTGATCAAGGGCCGTCTCTTCCGGATATTCAGGAAGGAGATCACCGTGGCGCCCAGAATCATGCCGGCGGAGATCGCCGCTTCCAAGGCGCTAAGGGCTAATGCATTGCCGTTCAACGCCTGTTTGGCGAGGATCGGAATGCCGACGTTAACCGGGCCCATGAGCAGCAGGTTAACCAGAATGGAAGTAAGCATAAACGTTTTCAGCAGCGGCATCGAGCGGACGTACCGGAATCCCTCCCGCAGCGTTTGAAGAACGGGCGGACGTTTGGCCGCCGTCTGCGCCGCCAATGCATCCGCCGGAACGGTTGCGGAACCGGACAGGGGTTCTTCATCGGAGAGAAGGGGTTCGTTGTCCGATGGGTGCGGGGCTTCCGCGCCGGCTCCCCCTTCGGCTTCCGGCAGGGCCGCTGCCGGAGAGGGCGCGCTTTCGGAGGAGATGCGCTCCTTCACGTGGCGAACCAGCAGTCCGGCGGCCGCCAGCAGCAGGGCTACGAAGCCAAAGGCGGTACTATAGGAGCCGGTCTGAATCAGAAGGCCGGCCAAAGCGGGCCCAAGCAGCATCGTGAGGTAGTTGGCCGTCTGGAGAAGGGAATTGGCGCGGACGATTTGTTCCTTCTGTACGACATGCGGGAGGAGGGACTGGCTGGCCGGCCAGAAAAAGGCATCCAGGACGCCAAAGCAAACGGCGAAAACAAGCAGAGTCCCGAATCCCAGCCCTCCGGCCTGGAAGACAATCGCCAAAGCTCCGGCGAGCAGGGCGCGCAGGATGTTTAGCCGAAACAAAACCCGCGGCCGGTTGCCCCGGTCCGCCAGGACGCCGCCCGCCAGCATAAAAATCAGCCGGGGCAGAGTCGTCGCCATCATGATCAGCCCGAGCCGGGATTCGAGCCCGAGACCGGTCACCACATACCAGGACTCCGTCGTCAAATAAGCGGAAAAAGCGAGGTTGCAAAAAGCGGAGGCCAGAAACAAAACCACAAACGAACGGTTGGCGGCGGATGCAGCCCGAAACAGCCCCGGACGCGCGGGAGGAGAGGAGAGCGAACTCATCGGAACAACCCCTTTGAAATTAAATTTTACGTTTAAATAAATTACAATGATGAAATATAATTTAGCATGAATTTCGCCGGACTGCAAGATGGTTGGCGCAAATCGGACGGAAACGCAAAAAAACTCCCGCGCGCCGGGCTGCCGGCATGCGGGAGTTTTAGAATGCTTGCGGATGGGGAGGCTTTGTACCGTTCTTAATCCCAGCCCCAAACCAGGGCGAACAGAGAACCGAAAATCGTGACCAACGCCACGAAAGCGGCATAGATGATGTTCAGGTACAGATGCCCTCGCGACGGATCTTCGCCGATGTGCATGAAGAGCGTCAGCTGCAGGGTGGCCTGAATGACCGCCGTGACGGTCAGAATGCCCATGCCCAAAGCGAAGGACATGTCGAAAAAGACAACGGACAACGCGACGGCCGAAAGGATGAGAGAGAACAGGTATCCCATCACATGGCGGGCGGGAAACAATTGTTTCATATCACATCATTCCTTTCAGGTAGACGAAGCTGAAGATGAAAATCCAGACCACGTCGAGGAAGTGCCAGTAAAGCGAGAAGATAAACGACTTGTTGGCCGTTGCTTCCGTGAGCCCTTCCCGTTTGAGCTGGATCATAATCACGCTTCCCCACAAAAGGCCGAAGGTAACGTGCGCGCCGTGCGTGCCCAGCAGGGTGTACAGGGCGGACAGGAACGCGCTCGCCGGCAGGGTTGCCCCTTCATGCACATACGTAACGAATTCATAGATTTCAACGCCAAGGAAGGCGAGGCCAAGCAGCATCGTAATGGTGAAGAAGGCCATCATCGCTTTCTTCAGACCGAGCCGCATCGCATGGATGCCAAGCCCGATCGTGAAGCTGCTGGTCAGAAGCAGGAACGTTTCCGCAAGAACGCCCGGAAGCTCGAAGATTTCCGTTCCCGGCGCGTCCGCGGTCCGGTTGTGCAGGACAAAGTAGACGGTAAACAGGGTGGCGAACAAAGCGATTTCCGCCCCCAGGAACAGCCAGAAGCCGAGAATCCGGTTGCTGTTTTCTTCCGTGCGGTACTCTAACGGCAAGGAGTTGTCGGACTTCATACCGGGTCACCCCCCAATTTTTGCTCGGTTTCCTTGATTTCCTTCACGGAGACGTGGAAGCCGTGGTCGCGCTCAAAGGAGCGGTATGCCAGCAGAGCAAGCACGCAAACGCCCATGACGACCGCGCCCGGCCACCAGCTGAAGACCATGAAGAACCCAAGGAAGAAGAAGACGATGCCCATAATAAACGGTACGCCGCTGTTGTTGGGAAGATGGATCGGCTCCACCTTGCCCGTAAAGAGCGGTTTTTTGTTTTTCTTGGCAAACCAGAACGCGTCGCGTCCGGCTCCGTTCGGCAGAACCGCGAAGTTGTAAGCCGGCACCGGGCTGTGCGTCGCCCATTCCAGCGTGCGGGCATCCCACGGATCGCCGGTCGTGTCGCGCGGCGCGTAACGGAAGCTCCAGTAGATGTTGTAGACGAGAAGCAGGAAGCCTGCGGCCATGCCGAGGGCGCCCACCGCGGACAGCATGTTCAGCGGCCCGAAGCCCGATTCCTCGGAATAGGTGTACATCCGGCGCGTCATGCCGTCCAGGCCGAGGAAGAACATCGGCATGAACGTGACGTTAAAGGAGATCGCCAGCGTCCAGAATGCCCGTCTGCCCCATTTTTCATCCAGCCGGAATCCGAAAATTTTCGGGAACCAGTAGTAGAATCCGGCCACAACCCCGAAGACGACGCCGGGAATCAGCACGTAGTGGAAGTGAGCGACCAGGAACATTGTGTTGTGATACTGGTAGTCGGCGCTCGCCATCGCCAGCATAACGCCGGTGACGCCGCCGATCGTAAAGATCGGAATGAACGCCATGGAGTACAGCATCGGAACGGTAAATCGTATTCGCCCTTTATGCAGGGTAAACAGCCAGTTGAATATCTTGACGCCCGTCGGAACGGCGATCGCCATGGTCGTGATCGAGAAGAAGCCGTTAACCGAAGCGTTTTGTCCCATCGTATAGAAGTGGTGCGCCCAGACGACAAAGGACAGAAGCGAGATGGCCACCATACTGACAACCATCGATTTGTAGCCGTATAGATTCTTGCGGGCAAAGGTCGAAATGATGTCGCTGTAAATCCCGAATGCCGGGAGCACGACGATATACACCTCGGGATGGCCCCAAACCCAGAACAGGTTGGCCCAGAGCATATCCAGCCCGCCGTTGTCCATGGTGAAGAAGGAAGCGCCGAACAAGCGGTCGAAGGTCATCAGCAGCAGCGCGATGGTCAGGACCGGGAAGGCGAAAATAATAATGACGCAAGTGATCAGCGTCGACCAGGTAAACATCGGCATATCCATCAGCTTCATGCCCGGCGCGCGCATCTTGATGATGGTTGCGATGAAGTTGATCCCGGTCATCAGGGTGCCGAGACCGGAGATCTGCAGGGCAAGCGCGTAATAGTTATTGCCGACGGTCGGGCTGAATTCAATGCTGGCGAGCGGGAAGTACGCGGACCAGCCGGCGTCCGGAGACCCGCCGATGACAAACGAGATGTTGAACAGCATCGCTCCGGCAAAGAACAGCCAGAAGCTTACCGCGTTCAGGTACGGGAACGCGACGTCGCGCGCGCCGATTTGAAGCGGAACGACGATGTTCATCAGACCGATGATAAACGGCATCGCCATGAAAAGAATCATAATAACGCCGTGCGTTGTGAAAACTTCATTGTAATGCTGCGAATCCAGGAAGGTATTCTCGGGAATGGCCGTCTGCATCCGCATCATAATGGCGTCCACGCCGCCGCGGAACAGCATCAGCAGGGCGGAGAGCACGTACATGACGCCGATTTTCTTGTGGTCGACGGTCGTCAGCCATTCTCTCCACAGCCAGCCCCATTTTTTAAAATAGGTCAAACCGGCCACGATGGCGATGGAGGTCAGTGCGATCATGACCATCGCCCCGTAGATCAGCGGTTCGCCGGTAACGAAAAATTCGTCCCATTTCATCAGGGTAGTTCTCCTTTCGGATAGAGGCTCTATGCGGACGGCGGCCATGCGTAGGCCGCCGCATGCTTGCCGGTTTTAACGGACCCGCCGGCAGTCCGGCGGATCAGTGGCCTTCGTGGCCCGCATGCTCGTCGGACGGACTTGCGTCCACACCGGTGTCGGGCGGCGTCGGCGTCGGGCTCGTGTCGGGCTCCGCGTCGAATTCCGTCCGGTCCGAAGGGGCCGGCGAAGGTTTAATGTCGCTGTGCTCATGCTCCGTGCCGCTGTGATGCTCGCTATGCGAGAGCGGAGCGGGGGCAAAATCAAGATGGGTGGTGGAGTAGCTCTTGGTGCCGACGTGAGCGGTGGCGAGCAGCGTTTCGAATTCGTCTTCGGTCAGCGCCGGCTCGTTCGTCTTCACCTCGTCGACCCATTCGTTAAACTCGTCTTCGGTGACGGCCAGGGTTTCAAATTCCATATGCGCGTAGCCCTCGCCGCTGAAGTTGGAGTTTCGGCCCATGTACGAGCCGGCATGGTCCGCCGCAAGATGCAGCGTCGTGATGTGGTCGCTCATGGCGTATTTTTGCCCGCCCAGCTGCGGAATCCAGAAGCTGGTGATCGGACCGTAGGAGTACAGGCGGAATTCGAGCGGCCGGTTAACCGGAACGCGCAGGTAGTTGACCGTCTCGATGCCTTGCTCCGGGTAAGAGAAATGCCATTTCCAGTTGGAGGACGCGGCGTAGATGACCAGCGGCTCCTGATTTTCGTAGCCGACCGGCGGTTTCTCCACGGCCACCGTGGTGCGCACCGTCACGACGGAAAGAACGGCGACGATGGCGACCGGAATCAGCGTCCAGATCAGCTCCAG
Organism: Gorillibacterium sp. sgz306347; assembly: GCF_059735245.1. Taxonomy (NCBI): domain Bacteria; kingdom Bacillati; phylum Bacillota; class Bacilli; order Caryophanales; family Paenibacillaceae; genus Gorillibacterium; species Gorillibacterium sp. sgz306347. The sequence goes on along the minus strand of NZ_JCAPET010000004.1, from coordinate 73,278 downwards.
CCACTTGTTGCCTTCATCGTGGGGAGGCTCGTAGCCTTCATTCTTTTTCGTCGCACGGTATTTCACAAGCATAAACACATATAAGACATAGACAACAACCAGAACGCCGATCATCATCAGGATCGAGAAGATGATGGTCTCCGATTGCGTTTTGGCCATGGGCCCTTTCGGGTCCAAAACCGTGAGCGGCGATTCGCAGCCCGCCAGCAGGATCGCCAGCCCCGCAAGCAGTCCGAGCAAAGTCCCTCTCTTTTTCATACGGAACCCCTTTCCTTGAAGAAATCAGTGATTAATCTCATAGCCAGATTAGATCAATTATTATCTTACACTATCTTAGCGATTGTCCGGAAGGAAAACAACTTTATTGTTTGGAATCGGTGGCAAGGATCGCCACCCGCAGAGGCATGCGAGCAAAACCTCGAAAAACCTTGGAATATCAAGGGTTTTTCGGGGGTTGTCAGGCTATTTCCTTCTCAAAAAAGAGCGGTGAACACGTCGCAAAGCAGGGTGCAAGACAGCCGGCATAGAGACAATTACAGCATTGGGATAAGTGATGATAATCACTGTTGTGTGCGTAAAAATGGCGGATTTATCACGGCTTATAGAGGAAGGAACAGAAACGCCGGACTCGCGGGAGAGGAGCGGTCACGCAGTATGTACTCCCGGTTCTCGTACAAAGTTACGTCAATTGTGAACATTATGTGAAATGTGAACAAAATGTGAACAAATGAACTTGGCCTTCCATACTTAAGCCGAATCCGCAGAACGCACAAAACCTTTTACCCCGCGAAACCGTTTCCGAAACAAGAGGACGAATGGGCAGGGGGCCGGGTCGGCCTGTTTGTCGCGTCCTTTCAAAACGCCCGATTCGGGAAGCTGCGGAAGCCGGCTGAACGGCGGAAGCGCCGGCCGGCACAGGTTGACAGGCTTACGAAGCTCCTTTACTATGAGGATCAATAGGTTTATCGATTAAGTTACAAAGTAACAAAAGGAAGGCTGGAATTGCGGATGAAGCAAAGCGTTACCATGCGCGATATCGCAGAAAAGCTTGGCGTCAGCAGCGTTACCGTCTCGAAAGCCCTGGGCGACAAGGAGGGCGTAAGCGAAGAACTGAAGGAAAAGATCAAGCAGGTCGCCTCCGAGATGGGATACCGCATGAACCTTGTCGCCAAGTCGATGCGGGAAGGCCTTTCCTATAACTTGGGGATTATCGTCGCGGAACGGTATACGGGGCTTTCCCAGTCGTTTTATTTGCAGTTTTTCGAGCATATTTCAAAGGCGGCCGAGGAATACAAATATTCCGCCATCCTTCACATTCTTTCCGCCGAGGATGAGGAGCGGCTGATGCTCCCCCGCATTTACCATGAGCGGAAGGTCGACGGCTTCATTGTTCTCGGCCAGGTGGCGGACGACTATCTGGAGGCGCTGGAGCAAAGCGAAGCCGCCATTGTGCTGCTTGATTTTTACACCGACCGCCATGCCGTGGACTGCGTCATTACCGATAATTTTTACGGTATGTACGAGATGACGAACTATTTGATCCGCCAGGGGCACCGGGACATCGCTTATGTCGGAAGTCTGGATTCAACCAGCAGCATACAGGACCGTTTTCTCGGCTATTACAAGTCGTTGCTCGAGCATCGCCTGGCGCTGCGGGAGGACTATGTGATCAAAGACCGGGATGAAAAGGGCCGTTTCATTGAAATCGCCCTCCCGGAGCGCATGCCGACGGCCTTTGTCTGCAACTGCGACCAGGTGGCTTACAATTTGATCGCCCAGCTTGGCCGCCAGGGGCACCGGGTGCCGGAGGACTGCTCGGTCGTAGGGTTCGACAACGATTTGTTTTCCCGGCTCGCGAAGCCTCATTTGACCACCGTTGAAGTGAATATGCCGGAAATGGCGGCGGCCGGAGTCAAGGCGGTGCTGAAGAAAATCAAAAGCAAAAGCGCCGGCTATGGCCGCATCCTGGTCAAAGGAAAGCTGATCGTGCGCGATTCGGCCGCCGCTCCGCAAAAGACCCGCACCTAGGGGATTGACGTGAAAGCGCAGACAAGTTAAACTTGTAACGTAACTTTATCGGTAACTTAACACATTCCTCCGCGTCCTTCCGGGCAACCTACTGAGGGTGAATGCGGAAGGAACGGGCAAGCGAGCGTTTTTATCCCACCTAAGGAGGCAATTATTTTGACGCAATCCAACATCAACATCCCGAACATCCCTTGGCAGGACCGGCCGGCGAACGATTCGTCCGTCGTCTGGCGCCATACGAACAACCCCCTCATCGACTGGAACCCGACTCCGAAGACGGCCCGCATTTACAACAGCGCCGTTCTTCCTTATGAAGACGGTTTTGTGGGCATTTTCCGCGCCGACCACAAGAACGGCCGCGCTCACATCCACCTGGGCTGGAGCAAAGACGGCCTGAAATGGGACATCGAAAACGAAGAAATCCAATGGGTTGACGAGCAGGGCGAACCGTATCAGCCGGGCTATGCTTACGACCCCCGCCTGGTCAAGATCGACGACACCTACTACATGGTATGGTGCACGGACTTCGGCGGCGCTTCCCTCGGCTTCGGCAAAACGAAGGACTTCAAAACGTTTACGCGCCTGGAAAACCCGTTTATTCCGTTTAACCGCAACGGCGTTCTGTTCCCGCGCAAAGTCGGCGGCAACTATTTGCTCCTGAGCCGTCCGAGCGACAGCGGCCACACGCCTTTCGGCGACGTGTTCGTCAGCGAAAGCCCGGACCTCACCTACTGGGGCAAACACCGCCGCGTCATGACCAAAGGCGGCTCCGGCTGGTGGCAAGGCGTGAAAATCGGCGCCGGCCCGACGCCGATCGAAACCTCCGAAGGCTGGCTGCTGTTCTACCACGGCGTATCGACAACCTGCAACGGCTTCGTGTACAGCATGGGCGCTGCAATTCTTGACCTGGAGCAGCCGTCGAAGGTGCTTTACCGCACCCGCGACTACCTGCTTACGCCGGAAAAACCGTACGAAACGACCGGTTTCGTTCCGAACGTCGCGTTCCCATGCGCCGCGCTGCACGATGCGGCTACCGGCCGGATCGCCATCTACTACGGAGCGGCCGATACGTATCTGGCCCTGGCTTACACCAACCGCGATGAACTGGTGGAGTACATCAAGAACAACTCCGAGCTCGTTCCGGGAGACGCTGAAATCTACCGTTAAGACTTGTCCGGTCCGCGGCGTTCGCGCCGCGGACTCCGTATAACCTATGCGAAAGGTGTGTCCAACCGAACATGAGCAACGAGAAATTTTTCGAACGGCTTGCCAAGCTGGCCGCGGACCACGAAAAGCTGGTCAACCGCCCGAACCCGGTCGCCGATAAAAGCAACGGCATTTACGACCGCTACACCTATCCCGTCGTAACGGCCGAGCATGCGCCGCTGTTCTGGCGCTATGACCTGAACCCGGATACGAACCCGCACCTGATGGAGCGCATCGGCGTCAACGCAACGCTGAACCCGGGCGCGATCGAGCTGGACGGAAAGGTCTATCTGATTGTTCGCACGGAAGGCAACGACCGCAAATCGTTTTTCGCCGTAGCGGAAAGCGATAACGGAACAGAAGGCTTCCGCTTCTGGGATTACCCGATCGTAATGCCGGAAACCGAGATCCCGGACGTGAATGTATACGACATGCGTCTGGTGAAGCATGAAGACGGCTGGATTTACGGTCTTTTCTGCACCGAACGCAAAGACCCGAACGCTCCGCACGGCGACACCTCCAGCGCGACGGCCCAATGCGGCATCGCCCGGACGAAAGACCTGAAAACCTGGGAGCGCCTGGCCGATCTCAAAACGCCGTCGCCGCAGCAGCGGAACGTCGTGCTGCATCCGGAGTTCGTGAACGGCAAATATGCGTTTTATACCCGTCCGCAAGACGGCTTTATCGAAGCGGGCTCGGGCGGCGGCATCGGCTGGGGCTTGTCCGACAGCATCGAAAACGCCGTCATCGACCACGAGACGATCGTTGACGAGAAAATTTACCACACCATCAAGGAAGTCAAGAACGGCCAAGGCCCGGCTCCGATCAAAACGGACAAAGGCTGGCTGCACATCGCGCACGGCGTCCGGAACACGGCTGCCGGCCTGCGCTATGTCATCTACGCGTTCATGACCGACCTGAAGGAACCGAACAAAGTCATTCATTCCCCGGGCGGCCATCTGATCGCGCCGGAAGGCGAAGAACGCGTCGGCGACGTGTCCAACGTTGTATTCACGAACGGTCTGGTTGTACGGGAAAACGGGGACGTTCTGCTGTACTACGCTTCCTCCGACACCCGCTGCCATGTCGCCAAGACAACCGTCGAGAAGCTGGTGGACTACTGCCTGAATACGCCGGAGGACCCGCTTCGCTCCTATGCGTGCGTCCAGCAGCGCAACGAACTGATCAAGCGCAACCTGGAGATTCTGGACCGCCCCGAGTACAGCTTCCTGAAACGGAAGGGCTGATTTGCGGCTGGCCATCGTGCGGGTTTGCATTAAGCATAACCCGCCGGAACCGGCGCCATCGAGGCGCCGGTTTTTTCTTTAGGCAAGCCGCATGGCGGGACAGCCGGTTCATCGTCTGGAAATCGGGGATGGAAACCCGGCTGCTTCCGTGTTAAGATAGCCGGGAAAATGCGGAAGGGCTCAAACGGGAGGGATGATCGGATGAAGGACGCCGGGCAAGAACGGCCGCTGACGCTGCGATACGGCAGACCGGCCGGCATCTGGGAAGAGGCGCTGCCTCTGGGGAACGGAAGAATGGGCGCCATGGTATTCGGTGGTTTCCCGCGGGAACGGTTTCAGTTGAATGAAGACACGCTGTGGTCGGGGTATCCGCGCGATACGAACAATTACGAGGCGCTGCGCCATTTGAAGCGGTCGCGCGAGCTGATCGCCGAAGGACGGTATGAGGAAGCCGAGGAGCTGATCCGCGACCGCATGCTGGGAACGGACTGCCAATCCTATCAGCCGATGGCGGATCTTATCGTGGAAGAGCTGAACGGCGGCGAACCGCAGGAATACGAGCGTGCGCTCGATCTGGACGAGGCGGTCGCTTCCGCACGCTACCGGATCGGCGGGGCGGCCTTCGAGCGGACCGCTTTTGTAAGCGCATCCGAACAGGTGCTGTGCGTCCGTTACCGCGCGGCCGACGGAGGAATGCTGCGGCTGGAGGCTTCCCTGGAATCCCTGCTGCAGCACACGGTAGAGGGCGACGAAGAAGGACTGGCGGCGCTGAACGGCCAATGTCCCGTTCACGTGGCCGATAACTGGATGGGAGACCATCCCCGCCCGGTTCGTTACGAGAAGGGAAAAGGGGTGCATTTTCAGGTCCGGCTGGCAGCCTTCGCGGACGGCCGGCCGGCACACGCCGGCGCATCGAGGCGCATCCGCATCGATGGAGCGCAGGAGGCGGTTTTCCTGCTGGCGGCAGCCTCGAGCTTCGCCGGCTTCAACAGGGAGCCGAAGCCGGACCGGGAGCGGCTGGATGAGGCAAACCGGCAGCGGCTTGCGGAGGCGGCAAAGCTCGGATACGCGGCGCTGCGCGAACGCCACGCCGCCGGTCACCGGGCGCTGTTCCGGCGGGTGGAGCTGCTGCTAACCGGCAAGCCGGGCGCGGCGGGCGAGCCGCCCGGCTGGACGGACGAGCGGCTGGAAGCATACAAGCAGGGGGCGGCGGACCCCGGCCTGGAAGCGCTCTATTACCAATACGGCCGCTATCTGCTGATTTCCTGCTCGCGGCCGGGCACGCAACCGGCCAACCTGCAGGGAATCTGGAACCACCAGGTCGAGCCGCCCTGGCACAGCGATTACACGATCAACATCAACACGCAGATGAATTATTGGCTGGCCGAGTCCGCCAACCTGAGCGAATGCCACGAGCCGCTTTTTGACATGCTGGAGGAGCTCAGCGTTACGGGCGCCCGCACGGCGGCAGTGCATTACGACTGCCGGGGCTGGACCGCGCATCACAACGTCGACCTGTGGCGGATGTCCACGCCGACCGGGGGCTCGCCAAGCTGGGCGTTCTGGCCGCTCGGCGGAGCCTGGCTGGCGACCCATCTCTGGGAGCGTTACGCGTTTACCGGGGACAAGGCCTTCCTCCGGGACCGGGCCTATCCGGTGATGAAAGGCGCAGCCGAGTTCTGTCTGGACTGGCTGGTGGAGACGCCCGAAGGAACGCTGACCACCAGCCCGTCGACTACTCCGGAGAATCTTTTTCGAACGGAGAACGGCGGGAAAAGCAGCGTTTCCGCCGGAACGACGATGGACCTGTCCATCATCCGCAACCTGCTGGCCCTCTGCGTGGAAGCGTCCGAGACATTGGGCGTGGACGACGAATGGCGGCAGGAGGCGGCCGCCGCGCTTGCCCGCATTCCCGCGCCGCGCATCGCGCCCGACGGACGCATCGCGGAATGGTCGCGCGATTATGCGGAGAGCGAACCGGGCCACCGGCATGTTTCGCATCTGTACGCCCTGTACCCGGGCCGGGAAATCCGGGCGGACCGGACACCGGAGCTGGCGGAAGCCTGCCGCAGGTCCCTCGAGTTCCGCATCGCCAACGGCGGCGGCCACACGGGCTGGAGCTGCGCGTGGCTGATCAATCTGTTCGCCCGGCTGAAGGATGGGGGGGAGGCCTACCGGTACGTCCGTACGCTGCTTGCCCGGTCGACCTATCCGAACCTGTTCGACGCCCATCCGCCGTTCCAGATCGACGGGAACCTGGGCGGCGCGGCCGGCATCGGCGAATGCCTGCTCCAGAGCGAGCCGGATTTCCTGGAGCTGCTGCCGGCATTGCCGGAAGAGTGGCGAAGCGGCCGGGTAAGCGGGTTGAAGGCGCGCGGCGGCTATACGGTTGACATCGTTTGGGAGAACGGCGCGCTGACGGAAGCCCGGATCACCGCCGCAAGCGAAGGCGTTTGCCGGATCGGCTATGTCCATCCCCTGGAAGCCGGAGGCGGTCCGGCGGCAAAGGAAGGCGCCGCAGCGGACAAGCGGGAGCCGCTTGCCGGCCGGGAGGCGGCAAACGTTCTCATGGTCGCGCTGGGCGCCGGAGAAACCTGCACGGTCCGGCCCGTTTAAAAACGGTCCGGTCCGGTGCGGACCGGGAGGGCCGTTATCGCCGCATCTGAAGTTTTGAGGGGATATTGTCTCTGATTGTAAGGGTTTTCTTTCGGCACGGCACCGGTTACACTTAACAACAAAATCCCGCAAAAGGAGCACATCATGACAACGCAGAAACCTCACCGGTTTGAAAATCCGGACCTGCCGCTGGACGAGCGTGTCCGCGATCTGGTCTCGAAGTTTACGCTGGAAGAAAAAATCGAGCTTATGATGCAGTACCAGCCGGCGGTCGAACGGCTGGGCGTCAAGCCGTACAAGCACGGCACGGAAGCGGCGCACGGAATCGCCTGGCTGGGCGAGGCGACGTCGTTTCCGCAGCCGTTCGGCCTGGCATGCACCTGGGACGAGGACCTGCTGCGCCGCGTCGGTTCGGCCATCGGGGATGAAGCGCGGGTGTTTTTCCGCCGCAACCCGGCGGTCAACGGCCTGACGCTGTGGGCGCCGACCGTCGACATGGAGCGAGATCCCCGCTGGGGACGGACGGAGGAGGCCTATGGCGAGGACCCGGCCTTGACCGGCGAATTGACGGCGGCTCTCGTACAGGGCATCCAGGGCGACCATCCGGTCTACCTGAAGGCGGTCGCCACGCTCAAGCATTTTCTCGGCAACAACAACGAAGTGAAGCGCGGCAGCTGCTCGTCGTCGATCGACCCGCGCAACATGAAGGAATATTACGAGGCGGCTTTTAAACCGGCGTTTGTCAAAGGCGGCGCCAAATCCATGATGACCGCTTACAATTCGATCAACGGCACGCCCGCCATCCTGCACGAGGATGTGCAGAAGGTAGTCAAGGACGAATGGGGCATGGACGGGTTTGTCGTCAGCGACGCAGGCGACGTCGTCGGCATTGTGCGCGACCACGGCTACCGCGACAATTATGCGGATGCGCTGGCGGAAACCGTCAAGGCGGGCATCGACAGCCTCACGGACGATCACGACATCTGCACCGCGGGCATCCGCGATGCGCTGGCGTCCGGGCTGCTGACCGAAGCCGACCTGGACAAGGCGCTTTTTAATACCTTCCGCGTCCGGTTCCGCCTCGGCGAGTTCGACCCGGAGGAGCGCAACCCATATGCCGCGATTCCGGACTCGGTGCTGATGAGCGCGGCGCACGGGGAGCTCTCCCGCGAAGCGGCCCGAAAGTCGGCGGTTTTGCTCAAGAACGACCGACAGGTTCTCCCGCTTGACCGCAACGCTTTGAGCAAAGTGGCCGTTGTCGGGCCGCTTGCGGACGTCGTGTTCCGCGACTGGTATTCGGGCTCCCTGCCCTACAAGGTGACGCCGCTTGAGGCGATCCGCGCCAAGCTGGCGGGCAAGCAGGTGACTTTTGCGGACGGCAGCGACCGGATCACCCTCGCTTCCGCAGCGGACGGCCGCAGCGTCCGGGTGGCCGGAGAGAAAGCGATGCTTACCGCGGACGCGCCCGCCGGTCAAGGAGAGGTGTTCACCCTGACGGACTGGGGCTGGAACAGCTATACCCTCCAGACGAAGGCCGGCAAGTTCGTCAACAGCACGGATGACGTCAACATGGCCGCTTCCTCCGACGAAGCGTTCGGCTGGTTTGTCAAGGAAGTGTTCCGCCTGCGGAGCCTGCCGGGCAGCCGGACCGGCATCGAGACCTGGAACGGCAGACGGGTCGCTGTAGCGGACGATGGCTCCGCCGGTCTTGTGGCGGCCGGAGAGGCCAAAGCGATTTCCTCGCTGGGCGGACCGCCTTCGGCGGAAGAAGCCGCCGCGGCGCAGCGGAACGCCGAGCGTCCGGGTATTGCCGGGGGAGCTTCGGAATTTGTATTGGAAACGGTGACCGACGGTCTCGGAGAGGCGGTCTCCGCTGCGAAGGGAGCGGACGCGGCAATCGTTATTGTCGGCAATAACCCCCTGATCAACGGCAAGGAGGAGATCGACCGGCCGGGCCTTTCGCTGGCGGAATCGCAGGAGCGCCTGATCCGCGAGGTAGCGAAGGTGAATCCCAACACCGTCGTCGTCATTGTCGGCAGCTATCCGTTCGCCTTGAACGGGCTGGAGACGGTAGTCCCGTCGATCGTTTATCTGGCGCATGCCGGGCAAGAACTCGGCAACGCGGTGGCGGATGTGCTGTTTGGCGACGCCGCCCCGGCCGGCCGGCTCAACATGACCTGGCACCGCACGGAAGCCGAGCTTCCGCCGATTATGGACTACGACATCATTCAGAGCAAACGGACTTATCAGTATTTTGAAGGGACGCCGCTGTATCCGTTTGGCCACGGCCTGACCTACGCCGAATTCGCTTATGAAAACCTCCGGGTGGAAGCGCCGGACGATTTGGCGAAGGGCGAAGCGGTGGTCAGCTTCGAGCTGGTCAACACCGGGAAGCGGGACGGGGAAGAGGTCGCCCAGCTGTATGTCCGCGTCGAAGGCTCGCGCGTGGTTCGCCCGCTCAAACAGCTGAAGGCGTTCCGCCGCCTGCATTTGAAGGCGGGAGAACGGACGACCGTCCGGTTTGCGGTTCCGGCGGCGGAATTGGCCGTATGGGATGTTACCCGCGACCGGTTCTGCCTGGAAAAAGGCATGTACCGCTTCCTGGTCGGCCGTTCCTCGGCAGACATTCGTCTGAGCGCGGAGCTGGCGCTTGCGGGGGAAACCATCCCGCCCCGCGATCCGGCACAGACCATCCGCGCGGTCAATTACGACGCCTCTGCGGGCGTTTACCTGGACGAGCATCCGGCAGGCGGCACCTGCATCCGCTCCAGCGGGAGCGAAGGCTGGCTGCGCTTTGACGACATGGCCTTTTCCGCCGGCTCGTTCCGCACGTTCGAGGCGGAAGCCGCGGGCGGTTCGCCCGGCGCGGCGCTGGAGCTTCGGCTGGACGGACCGGACGGCGAGCTTCTTGCCGGGCTGCCGCTCTCCGCTCCGGATTGGTCGTCCGTTTCGGCCGCCGCCGAGCCGCCCGCCGGGACGCGCAGCCTCTGGATCGGCCTGACGGGAGGAGCCAGCCTGGTCTCCTTTCGCTTCCTCGCTTAATACCTGCGGCATCGGGCGCCGCTTCCGTGGGGCCCGGCGCCGCCGATCCAGCTGCATGGCTGCGGTCCGCCCGCAACAAAAGAACCTGGCGCTCCATGGACGAAACCGTCCCGGGCGCCAGGTTTTTTCCATACCTGACGAGCGTTTATTATTGCGCACCTGAGAACTGGCGGTATTTTCTGCTTGCCGGCCGGGCGTTTTCTTTTATAATGGAGAGACCTGTCCGTTTATCCGATATGTAACCGCTTACGCATAAGAAAGAGGGGATCCGCGTGCTCCGCTCGCTGGTTGAAAAAACGAATAACATGAAGATCAAGCACAAGCTGATCCTTTTTCTGGTCATCGTTGTGTTTGTGCCCGTTCTTCTCGTCGGGGGCTATCTGACCGCCAAATTCCGCCAGACCGTGATGGACGATGCCCTTCAGCAAACGAAAAACAATGTAGAGAAAATCGAGCGCCGCGCTCTTGAAATTGTACGATTGCCTATTGATATTTCATCCAAGCTCATGATCGATCCCGCGGTCGACGCCATCGGCAGCACGGATTTCCGCACGTACTCGGAGGTGGTTCAGGCCTACCTTGATTACAAGGATATATCCGAATACCAGCGGTTGTTTACCGAAATTCAGAGCATCCGCCTGTACTTCGAGAATCCGACGCTGATCAACAACTGGGAATTCATCCAGCCGGACGAAACCGTAAAAATGTCGAATTGGTACCGCGAGACGATGGAGAGCCAGACGAACCGGATCAGCTGGTACCTGATTCCCGACGAAACGAAAAACAATGCCGAAAGCTTTAGCCTGGTGCGCAAAATTTTTCTCAAATCGGGGAAAAGCGGCGTGATGGTTATTGCGCTCAAACCGGAGGGAATCAACGCGATTGTCAGCCAGGAGCCGTTTGAGTCGTTTCTTTTTGACGCGCGGGGCCGCATTATCACGGCCAAGGATACCGCCTACATCGGCAAAAACATCGATTCCATCGACTTCGACATCCCTTTGGCGGACAAGCCGGCGGGCACCTACGAGCAGGACTTCAACGGACGCCGGTCCAAGATTGTGGTAGAGGAGGTGCTGCCGGCTTCCACCAACGACGGGCTGAAAATTGTGTCCGTTTTTTCCATTGCCAGCATTGTTGCGCCCGCTAACGAAACGATGCGGGAAGGGCTGACGCTGATGTTTGCGGCTTTGCTGCTGTCAATCGTTCTGATTTATTTGTTTGCTTCCTTCTTGTCCAAACGGCTCTTGCAGCTGAACAAATCGCTGAACAAAGCGGCGCTCGGGGACTTTCATTCCACCCTGGACATCGACGGGAGCGACGAAATCGGCATGCTCGCCAAGCAGTACAACTATATGGTGCGCAGCATCCGAAGCCTGATGGACGAGGTGCGGGAAAGCAACGAGCAAAAAAACCGGCTGGTGCTCCGGCAAAAGGATATCAAGCTGAAGATGCTGGCCAGCCAGATCAATCCGCATTTTCTGTTCAACGCCCTGGAATCGATCCGCATGAGAATGCATCTCAAAGGCGAGACGGAGATCGCGTCGATTGTCCGGCACCTGGGCAAGCTGATCCGCAAAAATCTGGAGGTAGGGGCGAAAGAAGTCACGCTGGAGGATGAAATCGAAGTCATCCGCTGTTACCTGGAAATCCAGCGCTTCCGTTATGGCGGCGAACGGCTTGAATACGAGCTGGCCGTCGATCCCCAGGTCCTCGGGTTTCTCATTCCCCCGCTGATTTTGCAGCCTTTGGTCGAAAATGCCGTCATTCACGGGCTGGAAGAACGTGAATCGGGAGGGAAATTGCGGATTTATGCCGAAAGAATGGAGGATTGCATTAAAATAGGCGTGAGCGACAACGGGATCGGAATCACGCCCGCCAAAATGGATCAGATCCGGCGCGGGCTGGCCGATACAGACGACAACGAAGAGCACCGGATCGGGCTGCGCAATGTGCATCAGAGGCTGATGCTGATTTACGGAGAAGCGGCCGGACTTGTCATCGAAAGCGCTCCCGAAGCCGGGACGACGGTCTCTTTCACTTTGCCGACAGGAGGGCGGAAGCATGTTTAACGTGATGATCGTGGACGATGAACCGGCGATCCGCGAAGGCCTGTGCACGCTGGTCGATTGGGAGGGCATGGGGTTCCGGGTGGCGGGCACGGCGGCCAGCGGCCGCGAGGCGCTTGAGAAGCACGCGGCGCTGTCCCCCGATCTGATGGTGGTCGACATCCGGATGCCGGGCATGGACGGCCTTCAGTTAATCGAAGAAATTCGCAAAGCGGACGCGAACTGCCACTTTTTGATTTTGAGCGGGTATGCCGACTTTGGTTACGCCAAGAGGGCCATCGGCTCCCGGGTGGGCGGGTACATCCTGAAGCCGGTCGACGAGCGGGAGCTGGAGCAGGAAATCCGCCGGTTCGCCGGGGTGCTGACGGAGGAATCCGCGCTGGCGGAGGTGCGCGAGATGGGCAGCCGCGTTCACCGGGAGAAATTGTTTTATTCGCTGCTGTTCGACGGGGAAACGGAGCCCCGAAGCACAGCTGAGCTTGCGGACGCATTCGGCTTCTCGCCGGCGGGGTGGCAGATCGTCCTTCTGGAGTCGGAAACGACGGAGCCGGGCCAAAGCCGCATGCCGGAAATGACGATTCCGGAGCTGGCGGACGCGCTGGGCGGGGAATGCGCCACGCTTACTCCCGAAGGAGCCGTGGCCGTTTTGCTGGCGGAGCCGGTCGCGTCGGACCGGGACGCCGAAGCCTGGTACCGCCGGCTGCTCGCCCTGTCCGGTCACGGGGACGGTTTGCTTGCGGTAGCCGGAAGCGCCGTTCCGGACATCGGCCGGATCCGCCACTCCTATGATGAAGCCCGCTGGCTGCTCAGGCAGCGGTTCTTCCTGGAAGGGGCGGCGCTTCACCGTTTCCACCCTGCGGGCCGCCTTCCGGCCGATGAAACGGAAGAGGAAAAGGCGGTTGACCCGGAGCAGCTGGGCGAGAAATTGTATTTCGCCCTCGACCTCGGCAACCGGCAGAAAGCGCTGGAGGCGGTGGAGGACGCGGGCCGGCGGATAGCGGCGCATATCGGCTCCGAGCAAGCCGTCAAGTCGTCGTTCGCGCGCTGCCTGACCTACGCCTTGGGCAAATTTTCGGCTTCCGGGCCGGAAACGGATCAAGAAGCGATCCGGGAAGCCCTGGCGCGGATTCCGGAGCTTTTCGCCAAACGTCGGTTTTCGGAGCTGCTCGCCGATGTCGGGAAGCAAATGGCGGAGCTGGCGGACAGAATGGGCAAGCAGAGCAACGTGCCGACGATCAAGCAGGTGCTGAATTTCATCGAGCAGCATTACGGCGACAATTTGAAGCTGGAAACGCTGGCCGAAATGTTCAATTACAACAGCGGTTATCTGGGCAAGCTGATCAAAAACTATACCGGCGAAAACTTTAACACGTACCTGGACCGGATTCGGATCAACCGTTCCATTGAGCTGCTGCAAAGCGGGATGAAGGTTCATCAGGTTGCCGCCCGCGTAGGGTATGCCAACGTCGATTATTTTCACAGCAAATTCAAGCGTTATACGGGTCAATCGCCTTCCGCGTACAAAACCAAACCGGTCCGGGGGCCGATCGAGGAATGACGTCCACCGGTGCTGCGGCCGGTATGCAATGGAGAATAACGGGCAAGCTTTCGCTCCCAGGAGCGGCGGCTTGTCCGTTTTGATTCCGTGCGGAGCTTTCAAAATCAGGTCAAAAATAGAGGGGATGAAAGCGCTTATTTTTATATGATTTTAGCATCGATTTAGACGGTATCTCCTTGGAAGCGATTTCGTTATCATGAAACCAACAGAGAGGAAGGGGAGAAACCAGATGAAATCGCTTCCGGCCGAACAGGTGGGGCAACCGGAAATCACCCGAAAGAAACATTCCTTTTGGAGCAAAATGGTCCAGCAGCGTTATCTTTATTTTATGTCGGTGCCATTCGTCATCTGGCTGATTATTTTCAGCTACATGCCCATCTGGGGCTGGCTGATGGCGTTCCAAAACTATAAACCGAGACCGGGCGTTTCGATTCTGGAGCAAAAATGGGTGGGGCTCGACAACTTCCGCCAGCTTTTCACGGACGAAACCTTTTACCTGGTCCTCCGCAATACGCTTGCGATGAGCATCCTGGGGCTTATTGTCTCCTTTACGGTTCCCGTTATCTTCGCTTTGTTGATGAACGAGCTGCGGGGCAAAGTATTCAAGCGGTCGATCCAGACGATTTCGTACCTGCCCCACTTCGTTTCGTGGGTCGTCGTTTCGGGGATTGTCTACAAGCTGCTTTCCACGGACAACGGCACGGTCAACGACCTGCTGATGTGGCTGAACATCATCGACAAGCCGATTTCGTTCATGTCGCAGGGCAACTGGTTTTGGTACATTGTGACCGGCGCCGACATGTGGAAAGAGACCGGCTGGAACTCGATCATCTTCCTGGCGGCCATGACCGGAATCGATACGGAGCTGTATGAAGCGGCGCGTGTGGACGGAGCCAACCGGTTCCGCCGGATGTGGCACATCACCCTGCCGGGCATTCGCACGACCTTCATGGTGCTTCTGATTTTGTCCATCGGCAATCTGATCAGCATCGGCTTCGAGAAGCAGTACCTGCTCTCCAACCAAATGGTCACCGATTATTCGCAGGTGCTGGAGATGTACGCCCTCAAGTACGGGATCGGGATGACCCGTTATTCCTACGGCACCGCGATCGGCATCTTCAACTCCGTCGTCGGCATTACGCTGGTGCTCCTGGCAAACGGCATCTACAAAAAAGTCACCAAAGAATCGGTTATCTAAGGGGGCGCGAAGCATGGAAAAAACGATCGGCCGCAACAAAGGCGAGCTCGGCTTCGATATCTTTCTCTACATTCTCCTAACGATTGTCGGCATCGTCACCCTCTACCCGTTCCTGAACGTTCTGGCGATCTCCCTGAACGATTCCACGGATACGGTCCGAGGCGGCATTCACATCTGGCCGCGGGAGTTCACCTGGGACAACTATGCCAAAATCATGACTTTCCCGGGCCTGCTGACCGGATTCCGCAACTCCGTTCTCAGAACCTTGATCGGCACGGTGCTCGGCGTGCTCAGCGCCTCTATGGTCGCTTATGTCCTGAGCCGCGTTGATTTTCAGGCGCGGAAGCTGTTCTCGACCATGTTCGCCCTGACGATGTACTTCTCGGGCGGCATGATTCCGACGTACATGCTGATGCGGAATCTGGACCTGATCGGCACCTTCTGGGTCTACATCATCCCCACCCTGCTGAGCGTCTGGAACGTGTTCGTCATCCGGTCGTTTATCACCGGCCTTCCTTATGCCTTGCAGGAATCGGCCAAAATCGACGGAGCGAACGACTTCAAGATCTTTTATCGCATCGTCCTGCCGCTCTGCCTGCCGGTTCTGGCGACCATCGCCCTGTTCGTGGCGGTCGGCCAATGGAACTCCTGGTTCGATACTTTCCTGTACAACAGCTCGAAGGATCATCTGACCACGCTGCAGTACGAGCTGATGAAGGTTTTGCAAAGCACGCAATCCGGCAATAACAGCGACCTCGCGCACAACCCGAACGCCACGAACCTGACGAGCGCGGTTTCGCCCGAGTCGATCAAAATGGCCATTACCATTGTTTGTACCGTCCCGATCCTTCTGGTTTATCCGTTCCTGCAAAAGTATTTTGTCAAAGGCATGACGGTCGGCGCGGTCAAAGCGTAACCCTGGTATCAACAGGACCCCCTGTTATACAATAGATTCCTTCACGCTTCAAACATAAAAAAGGGAGGCATACACCCAATGAAAGGAAAGGCAGCCAAATTTGCAAGTGTCTTGCTGGTCGGTTCCTTGATGATGACCGCATGCTCCAAATCGGAGGATGCATCCTCGCCCTCCGCCGGAGGCGAACAAGGCGCCGCGACGGGAGCCCCGAAAGCGATAACCGCTTCGTTCTACAGCGCGGACCCGAATGCGGCCTGGGACAACATGCAAAGCCGCGTCGGCAAAATGATTACCGAGAAAACCGGCGTGACGCTCGACATGGAATTCCCGGTCGGCGCCAGCGCGGACGATCAGAAGATTCCTCTCATGATTTCGAGCGGCGAATACCCGGATTTGATTTTCCCGAAAGGCGAAACCGGCAAGCTGGTGGACGCCGGCGCGCTTATCGACCTGCGCCCTCTGATCGAGGAGCACGGCCCGAACATCAAGAAAGTATACGGAGAGTATTTGAACCGGCTGAAATGGAGCGCGGAAGACGACGGCATTTACGTTCTCCCGACGGCCGGCGTCGGCCAGAAGTATTTTGACGCCGGTGGCGGGTTCCAATTGCAGCACAAGGTTCTGAAAGAGCTGGGCTACCCGAAAATCACAACGGTTGAAGAATATGAAAACGCCATCAAAGAATACATCGCCAAACACCCGACTACGGAAGACGGCCAGAAAACGATCGGGCTGTCTCTGAACGCAGGCGAATGGCAGATTACGATTTCCACCACGAACCCGGCCTTTTATACAACGGGCGGCTCCGATAACGGAGAATTCTATATCGACGACGAAACCCATGAAGCGACCTTCCACTACCTGCGTCCGGAAGAACGCGAGTGGTTCCGCTGGCTGAACCATATGAACGATATCGGCCTGCTCGACCCGGAAAGCTTTGTGCAAAAGTATGACCAATACAAAGCAAAAGTCGCCACGGGCCGCGTTCTCGGCATTATCGACCAGCAATGGGATTACCAGGACGCCGAGCGCGCGCTGAAAAGCGAAGGCAAATACTACGACACGTATGCCCGCTTCCCGGTAACCATGAGCGCCGATATCAAGCAAAAGGAATTCCAGGACACCGGTTATGTCGCCGGCAACGGCGTCGGCATTACCACAAACGCCAAAGACCCGGTAGCCCTCATCAAGTTCTTTGATTATCTCGCTTCCGAAGAAGGCCAGATTTTGATCAACTGGGGCGTGGAAGGAATCGACTACAAGGTCGAAAACGGCAAGCGCGTCTTCACACCCGAAGCGGCGGACCGCAGAATCAACGACATGATCGCGTACACGAAGGAAAGCGGCGTCGGCAACTACTACGTTGCTCCGCGTTACGGCGACGGCGTGCTGGATTCGACCGGCAATCCGTATACCGTAAACGACAAAAACGGCGTTATCGCCCAGTACACCGAAGCCGACAAGGAAACGCTGAAGGCTTGGGGTGCCGATACGTACATCGACTTGTGGCCGAAGCCGGAAGAGTTCCCGGTCAAAGCGTGGGGCGCGGCCTGGAACATCGCCATGCCGACCGGCTCGGACCTGCAAATCACGTTCCAAAAATGCGGAGATATCGTAAAACGGTATATCCCGCAAGCCATCATGGCCAAACCGGCCGATTTTGACCGGATTTACGACGAGTTCCTGGCGGAGCTGGAAAAAGCCGGCGTGCAGGAAATGAACGAGCAGTACACCCAGCTGGTAAAAGACAGAGTCGAGCTCTGGAAGTAAGCTGGCAGAAGGTGCAAGGGAGGGCCCGTTTCCGACGGGCCCTCTTGCTGCGGGAAGCGGGCGGCCCGGGGGACGGGCGGGAGGAAATGTCTGCCTGCCAAAGAGGGCTTGTCAGAGCGGAAATTCCTTCGCTATACTGCAAGAGAGCGTTTTCATGCTTGCAGCGGACAAACACGGGATGGGAGAGATGCGAATTATGCTGAGCGAAAAGCTTCCGAAAATCTGGTACGGCGGGGACTATAACCCGGAGCAGTGGGACGAGCAAACGATGGAGGAGGACCTGCGGATGTTTCGGCTCGCCGGAATCGACGTCGCTACGGTGAATGTCTTTTCCTGGGCGAAGCTTCAGCCTAGCGAGGAGACGTACGATTTCGGCTGGCTGGACAAGATCCTGAACCGGCTTCAGGAGGCGGGCGTTTCCGTCTGCCTGGCGACCTCCACCGGCGCGCATCCGGCCTGGATGGCCAAGCGGCATCCCGACGTGACGCGGGTCGATTACGAGGGACGCAAGCGCAGGTTCGGCGGCCGCCACAATTCCTGTCCGAACAGTCCGGCCTACCGCAAATTTGCGCCGCTTCTGGCGGACAAGCTGGCGGAACGGTACAAGGATTATTCGGGGCTTGTCATGTGGCATATCTCCAATGAATACGGCGGATACTGCTACTGCGACAACTGTGCGGAAGCGTTCCGGGTCTGGCTGCAAAAACGCTACCGGACCATCGAAAACCTCAACCGCGCCTGGTACACCTCCTTCTGGGGACATACTTTTTATGAGTGGGACGAAATAGTGCCGCCGAATGCCCTCAGCGAAGAATGGGCCGGGCACCGGACCAATTTTCAAAGCATTTCCATCGACTATCGCCGCTTCCAGTCGGAATCGCTGCTGGACGTCTATTCCCTGGAATACGATGCGATCCGCCGGCACTCTTCCGTGCCGATCACGACAAACCTGATGGGCTTTTATCCGGAACTGAACTATTTCGAATGGGCCAAGCGGATGGACGTCGTCTCCTGGGACAATTACCCCTCCCTGGATACGCCGGTCAGCTTCACCGCCATGACGCACGATCTGATGCGCGGGCTCAAGGGCGGCCAGCCCTTCATGCTGATGGAGCAAACGCCAAGCCAGCAAAACTGGCAGCCGTACAACTCCCTGAAACGGCCGGGCGTCATGCGGCTCTGGAGCTACCAGGCGGTCGCCCACGGTGCGGACACCGTTATGTTCTTTCAGCTGCGGCGTTCCATCGGCGCATGCGAGAAATATCATGGCGCCGTAATCGAGCACGCCGGGCATGAGCACACGCGCGTTTTCCGCGAATGCGCCGAGCTCGGCCGCGAGCTGCAGCAGCTCGGCGGCCGGCTGTTGGACACGCGGCTGGATGCGAAGGCGGCCATTTTGTACGATTGGGAAAACCGCTGGGGCATCGAGCTGTCGAGCGGGCCGACCGTCGACCTGAACTATGTGGGCGAGGTTCACAAATATTACGACGCCCTTTACCAAAACAACATCCAGACGGACATGATCGGGATTGAATCCGACTTTGACCGTTACGATTTGATCATCGCCCCTGTGCTTTACATGGTCAAACCGGGGCTTGCCGCCAAAATCGAAGCGTTTGTGAAGCGGGGCGGAACGTTTGTGACCACCTTTTTCAGCGGCATCGTCGGCGAAACCGACCTTGTCACGACCGGAGGTTATCCGGGCGAGCTGCGCAACGTGCTGGGCATCTGGTCGGAGGAAATCGACGCGCTGTTTCCCGATGCCCGCAACCGCATGGTGCTGAAGGAGCCGCTTGGCGCTTTATCCGGCGAATATGCATGCGGCAAGCTGTGCGACCTGATCCATTCCGAAGGAGCGGACGTGCTGGCCGTGTACGGCGACGACTTCTACCGGGGCATGCCGGCGCTGACGCGGAACGCATTCGGCGAAGGCGAAGCCTGGTACGTGGCGTCGAGTCCCGAGCCTGCTTTTCTGCAAGAACTGCTCGCCGGCATCTGCGCCCGCAAAGGGATCGAGCCGCTCCTGGCCACGCCGGACGGTGTGGAGGCGACACGGCGGAGCAAAGACGGCCGTTCGTATACGTTCTTGTTGAACCATAACGCGGAGGCGGCCGAGGTGGAGCTTCCGGGCGAAAGAAAATGGCGCGACCTGCTTACAGAGCGGGAAGTTTCCGGTAAAATGGTGTTGGAAGGCCGGGGTGTCGCAATCCTGGAATAACAGCACGAGAAAGTGAGGATTTCAATGGGCATCGAAATCGTAGACAACGGATCGATTTTTCATCTGCATAACGGACGCGTCAGCTATGCCGTCCAGCTGCTGAAAGGCCGTTATCCGTCCCATCTTTACTGGGGCAAGAAAATCCGCGGCGGAAGCCTCTCCTTGATCCCCCAGCAGCGGGAGCGCAGCTCCTTTTCTCCGCAGCCGTTTGCGGACGACCGGCTTCTTTCGTTCGATTCGGCTCCGCTGGAATATCCGGGCTACGGTTCGGGCGATTTCCGGCATCCGGCGTACCAGGTCGAACTGCCGAACGGCACGACGGTGACGGAAGCGGAATATACCGGGCACCGCATTGTGAAGGGAAAGCCGGCGCTTGCCGGTTTGCCGGCAACGTACACGGAGAACGAGGAAGAAGCGGAGACGCTGGAGCTTGACCTGAAGGACGGGTTAACGGGCCTGGTCGTCACCTTGTCTTATACGATCTTCCGGGATGTGGACGCTGTCGCGCGGTCCGTCCGGTTTCACAACAGCGGCAACGCACCGTTAAAGCTGCTGCGGGCCCTGAGTGCAAGCGTAGATTTTCGCGGCTCGGATTACGAGCTGCTGCACTTGTCCGGCGCCTGGGCGCGGGAGCGGATGATCGAACGGCGGCCGCTTGCTCCCGGCATGCAGGGCGTGGAAAGCCGGCGCGGCTCCAGCAGCCACAACCAAAACCCGTTCATCGCCTTGCTGGACAAAGGGGCGGGCGAGGATCACGGCGAAGTATACGGCTTCAGCCTTGTTTACAGCGGCAACTTTGCCGCGCAGGCCGAGGTGGAGCAATATGGGACGACCCGTGTGACGATCGGCATCAACCCGTTCGATTTCGCCTGGCTGCTGGAGGCGGGGGAATCGTTCCAGACGCCGGAAGCGGTTCTGGTGTATTCGCCGGAAGGACTTGGCGGGATGTCCCGGACGTACCACAAGCTTTACCGCACGCGCCTGGCGCGCGGCAAATTCCGCGATGAAACGCGTCCGGTGCTCGTCAACAACTGGGAAGCGACCTATTTCAACTTTGATGCCGACAAAATCGAAAGCATTGCGACGGCCGGCAAGGAGCTCGGCATTGAAATGTTCGTGCTGGACGACGGCTGGTTCGGCAAGCGCGACAGCGACAACAGCTCGCTGGGCGACTGGTACGTCGACCGCCGCAAGCTGCCGGCCGGTTTGCCGAATCTGGTCGAGCGGGTTCGCCGGCTCGGCCTTCAGTTCGGACTTTGGTTCGAGCCGGAGATGATCTCCCCGGAAAGCGAGCTTTACCGGAAGCACCCCGACTGGTGCCTGCATGTCCCGGACCGGAGAAGAACGGAAGGGCGGAACCAGCTCATTCTGGACTTCTCGCGGGAAGAGGTCTGCGACGCAGTCTACGGCATGATCGCCGACATTCTGCGCAGCGCGCCGATCACCTATGTGAAATGGGACATGAACCGGAACATGACCGAGATCGGCTCCGCCGCGCTTCCGGCGGAACGGCAGAAGGAAACGGCCCACCGGTACATTCTCGGGCTGTACCGGGTTCTGGAGCGGATTACCGCCGAGTTCCCCGACATTTTGTTCGAGAGCTGCTCGGGCGGCGGCGGCCGGTTTGACCCCGGCATGCTCTATTACATGCCGCAAACCTGGACAAGCGACAACACCGACGCGGTCAGCCGGCTGAAGATCCAGTACGGCACCAGCGTCGTCTACCCGACGAGCGCCATGGGCTCGCACGTTTCGGCCGTGCCCAACCATCAGGTGCACCGCTTCACTTCGCTTACGACCCGGGGCAACGTCGCGATGTCCGGCAACTTCGGCTACGAACTCGACCTGACCTGCTTCACGGATGAGGAAAAGGCGGAGGTTACCCGGCAAGTGGCGCTTTACAAGGAAATCCGGCCGGTCATTCAGTTCGGCGAGCAGTATCGCCTGCTCAGCCCGTTCGAAGGAAACGAAGCCGCCTGGATGTACGTAAGCCCCGATCAAACGGAGGCCGTCGCGTTTTATTTCCGGGTGCTGGCTCAACCGAACGATGCGCTGGTTTGGCTGCGCCTGAAGGGCCTGCACCCGGACTTCGATTACGAAGTGACCGGCATGGACGCGCCGTTCGGAGGCGACGCCCTGATGAACGCCGGCCTTCCGGTTCCGCCGCTGCAGGGAGATTACCAAAGTGTGCTTTGGCGGCTGAAAAAGAAATAAACCTCAACCGGCCCGGCAATCGCGAACCGGCGAAAGCCCGCTTTAACCAAAAAGGTCTGCTGGAGACTTTGCGCTCCGGCAGACCTTTTTGTGTTTTTTGCCCCGCTTTCGCGGCGGGCGTATTTAATGACGCCAGTGATCCGGCGCTTGAAGCCCCGGCGGCAGCCGGGTGGATCGGTCGCCCTTGGCGGCGTTTACCTGCGCTTGCGTCAGAAACAAGGCGCCCCGCAAATCGGCGCCGCTCAGCTCGGCGTCCCGCAAGTCGGCGCCGATCAGGTCTGCGCTGCGCAGATCCGCGCCGGTCAGATCCGCCGCGATCAGAAGCGCTCCGCGCAGGCTGCTGCCGCTGAGATCGGCGCCCCGCAGCTTTGCGCCGAAGTAATCGCTCCTCTTGCGGCCGGCGGCGGTTTTTTTCTTGCCGTTCGGCGAGGCCGGCGCGCTTGCGCGAACCTGCTCGCTCGCCCGGACGAGCTGCTCATTGACCTTCGCCCGGTGTGCCGGCACGTCGAGCCGCAGCAGAGCGGCCGGGGGCTGGAGGGTGAGCGCTTCCGTCTCCGCAAAAGCGGCCTGCAAATCCTTGTGCAAGCTTGCGGTTTCTTCGCGTTTCCGCGCTTCGTCCAGATAGCAGAGCATTTCGTGAAGCTGCTGCATGATGGGGTACACGTTCAGCATTTCGTCCTTGATTTCCGGCTTTGAACGCCAGTCGCTGCCGCCATACGTAATCTGCGAAACCTTCTGGCCCGCGCCGAAGCAGTCGTATACGGTGCAGCCGGGCAGCCCGCTTTGCCGCAGAGCCGCATGAATCCCGCACCGGTAATCGGGACGCAGGTTCCGGCAGGGCGTGCCGGCGTCCTTGTCGAAGGCGAAGTCATGCGATTTGGCGAACGGCAGGGCGACGCAGCAAAGCCCGAAGCATTTTTCACAGTCTGCGCGAAAGGGCGTCAGGCGATCCGCGGCGGCCGGCTGGTTGTTTTCATGGTGAAGCATCAGTCCAGTTCCTTCCTTTATCGGTTCAAATTCTGTTCAATTCCTGATCAATTCGTGCGGAGTTACCAATCCAGCCCGCCGCCGGGCTGGATCTCCCGCTCCCACAGCTCGCGGAGCCGCGCCACATGCTCCTCCGGCATCGGCTCGCCGGAGGCGGAAAGGTTCTCCAGCAGCTGCGCATGCGTACGAACGCCGGGAATGACCGTCGTTACCTCCGGAAACGAGAGAATAAACCGGAGCGCCGCGACCGTCATCGATGTGTTTTCATCCGACACAAAGCGGATTTGCTCGACCAGCCGCGCCCGTTTGGCGATGCTTTCCGGGGACCAGCGGCTTCGCACGCCCCCGAACGTGCTGGATGCGTTGTATTTGCCGGAAAGCCAGCCGGAGTCGAGCGGGACTTTGGCGATAAGAGCGATGCCGTTATCCCGCGCAAGCGGGAACGCATCGGCCGTTTCCTGATGAAAAATATTGAACAAGACCTCCATCACGCCGATGCCCGGCAGCTTCGCCGCCTCCCGCATTTCCCGGGCGGAATCGACCGAGACGCCATACGCCAGCAGCTTGCCTTCCGACCGCAGCTTCTCCAGCTCCCCGGCATGGCCGCGGCTGCCGTCCAGCAGCTCAAACGGGGGATTGTGCAGCAAAAGCGAATCCAGGTAATCCGTTTGCAGCCGCTTCAGGCTGCCTTCGACGGAAGCCCGGATGCTTCCGGCGCTGTAATCCGGACGTCCGTCGTGCCCATGACCGAACTTGGTGTTGAGGACAGCCTGCCGCCGTTTGCCCTTCAGGGCTTTGCCCAGCAGAAGCTCACTCTGCCCGCCGCCGTATCCCGGGGCCGTATCGAAGAAGTTGATACCCCGGTCGAGCGCTTCGTGAACAAGGGATACCGAGGCTGCTTCGTCCATCGCTCCCCAGTCCCTGGAGTTGCCAAGCTGCCAGGCGCCAAAGCCGACTTCCGATACCGCTTTGCCAGTCGGGCCGTATGGCCGTTGCTTCATCCGCGATCCATCCTTTCCGTCTCTCGTATTCCCGTTTCAGTATAACAGATGTGAGGGCCGGACGAGAAAAGGAAGCGGGGCATCAATATGCAATTTCTTTCACAAACTTCATTGCCCGTCCGCCCGCTCTTACAGTATAATCAGGCATGCCCATGAGAGGGCATCCAAATGAATCCGGGAAGGATCGGAATTCCTGTATGCAAAAAAACGAATCGCTTCAAAAATCGGTGACATTCACCGAAGCGCTGGCGCTCGTTGTGGGCATGATTATCGGCTCCGGCATTTTTCTCAAGCCGGGCATCGTGCTGAGCGACGCGGGCTCGCCCGCGCTCAGCATTCTGGCCTGGACGGCGGGCGGCGTAATTACGCTCGCATCCGCGCTTTCCGTCGCAGAAATCGCCGCCGCCATTCCAAAATCGGGCGGCCTTTATACGTACCTCGGCGAGCTGTACGGCGGCGTTTTCGGCTTTCTGCTCGGCTGGGTGCAGGCGGTCATTTCGTACCCTGCGTCCGTCGCCGCGCTGGCCATCGCTTTTTCCACCTACTCGGGGTTTTTCCTGCCGATGAACGAATGGCAGCACAAGCTTCTTGCCATCGGCATCCTCGCCTTTATCCTGACGATGAACGCGCTCTCGACCAAATACGGCGGAATCATCCAGACCCTGGCCACGGCGGGCAAACTGATACCGGTCATCGGGATCGTCGGCTTCGGGTTGTTCTCGCAGAACGCGCCCGGGTTTGGCGGCATCTCCGCTTCCGCTTCGGCGGCCGGCTTCGGGGCGGCCATTCTCGGCACGCTGTGGGCGTATGACGGCTGGATCAGCGTCACCAACATGGCGGGCGAAATCAAAAATCCGGCCAAAACGCTGCCGCGCGTCATCTCCATCGGGGTTCTGTTTGTCATTGCCGTGTACGTGCTGTTTAACCTGGCCATTTTCAAGGCGCTGCCTTACGACGCAATCGTCAGCTCCGATACCCCGGGGGCCGACGCCGCCGAAGCCTTGTTCGGAAACGGGGGCGGGGCATTCATTACCGCTGGCATCATTGTGTCCGTGCTTGGCGCGCTGAACGGCTACCTGATGACGGCGGCCCGCGTGCCGCAGGCGATGGGAGAGAGGGGAGAAATTCCATTCTCGTCCGTGCTGAAAAAGGTGCATCCCCGGTTCAAAACGCCGGCGAACGCCCTGCTTTTTCAGAGCGTGCTGGCCGTGATTTATATCTTTTCCGGCACCTTCAACACGCTGACCGATCTGCTTGTTTTTGTCCTGTGGATTTTCTTCACCATGGGCGTCTTCGGCCTGTTCCTGCTCCGCAAGCGAGAGCCGGTCCCGAAGGGGCGGTACCGCGTCCCGCTTTACCCGCTGACGCCGGTCATCGGCGTAGTGGGCGGCGCCTATATTCTGGTCAGCACGCTGATCAGCGACCCGGGCCGTTCCTTGATCGGCATCGGCATTACCCTGATCGGGCTGCCGGTCTATTATTGGATGAACCGGAGGGCAAAGCAAAACTCCGTTTCCTAAACGGCCGATTTCCCTGCACCCGCCGTAACATCCGCCTTACTATAAATTGCCGAAGCGGACCAACTCCGAGTGGAGAAGGTCCGCTTTCTCTTTAATTTGTCCATAAAACCTTTACTTTCTGCTCTTTTTGCAAAGGCTTTCATAAGATAAAGTCTTAACCGACAAAAGAGAAGGGAGGCGGCTTGAAGGTTGACGGCACCAAAGTCCCGCATCACGCAATCAAGATGACAAACGAATTGGAGGGAATGGTATGACCGTACATAGCAGGACGAAAACACTTCCCAAAGCAACGGCACTGACACTGGCAGCCGCTCTGCTGACCACGGGCTTACCGCTCGTTGCGCAGGCGGGGGATACGTGGCCGTTTGAAGGCGAAAGCGCCCACGGGGCAAATCAGCCCAGCGTGCACGGGTACACAAGCGGCCACGTGCTGGACTGGAGTCCGGAAACCGATCCGGACGCGGAGCTGCTCCGGTCGCGTGTACCGCTTCAGCAGCGGATCGCTCCGTTTGCGGCGACCCAGGCCAACCCGAACCTTAACCCGAATGTCAAAATGATGAACGTGTCCGGCGATTATGGCAACGCTTTTATCGAGAACGCGCCTTATACCAACAAATTCGCCCAATATCACTTTAACTTCTGGCAGTACATCGATTTCTACTCCTATTGGCACGGGACGGCCACGGCCTATACGCCGCCGGAATATTATGACGAGCTGGCGCAAAAGGACTGGCAGCAAAAATGGTTCGAGTTCGGCATGCTGAACATTCCGAATCCGACCTATACCGACGCGGCCCATAAAAACGGTGTGCGGTCGCTGGCCGGCATTTTCTTCTCCAACAACGACCGCGGCCAGCAAACCTATAAACAGATGATCGTGAAAGACGAAAACGGAAATTACCCGGTAGCGGAAAAGCTGGTTGAAATGGCAAAGTATTTCGGCTATGACGGCTATTTCGTCAACCAGGAGGAGCAAAACCCGAACGTTGCGGTGGCGGACATCCCGGACTACATCGGATTTCTGAAGGCGCTCCAGGACGGCGGTCTGTATGTGCAGTGGTACGATTCGCTGAACACGGCTACCGGCTCCAACACGTTTGCGCGGACGTTCCGCGACAACAACATTTCGTTCCTGTACGACAAAACCGACGGCAAGCAAGTGTCCCAGTCCTTTTTCTTTGATTACGGAATGGGAAGCACACAAATTGCCGCGGCCAATACGTATCTGGAGAACTTGAATCAGACCGCCGGCACAGAATTCCGGTTGACGGATGTCGGCTATGCCGGACTGGAAGCCGGGCGAGACCGGTTCAAGAGCGTCCAGGGTGCGGCTCTCAAAAACAAGCTAGATGCAAACGGCTTGCCCCGGCTGAGCATTGCGACGCTTGGAGCCGATTTCGTGCACGCCGGACTCGACGAGGACATGAACCTGGCCTGGCCGGTTCGCCACCGGGCGGAGAACGACTACCAGTGGATGACAAAGGTGCGCGAGCAGCTGTGGTGGTCGGGCCCGAACGCCGATCCGAAAAACACGGCGGTTTCGGCGGTCAATACGGCCGCCGATGTATATGCCGACAACCGCTACTGGCCGGGCATCGCGTCCGTCATCGCGGAGCGCTCCGTTATCGGCAGCTCGAACTTCTATACCAATTTTAATACGGGTCACGGCTTGTCCTATTATGTGGACGGCAAAGTATCAAACGAAGACGAATGGTCCAATATGAGCCTGCAGGACGTTCCGGTCACCTGGCAATGGTGGCAGGACACGGCCGGCAGCAAGCTGACCGTCGATTTC
Source organism: Gorillibacterium sp. sgz306347 (assembly GCF_059735245.1). NCBI lineage: Bacteria > Bacillati > Bacillota > Bacilli > Caryophanales > Paenibacillaceae > Gorillibacterium > Gorillibacterium sp. sgz306347. The sequence continues at coordinate 45,896 of NZ_JCAPET010000004.1, read as the reverse complement.
GATTACGGCCCGGACTATAACCTTGCCGATACCGAACGGTACAATTATGAGCAAATCGGCGCTTACCGGGGCGGCAGCTCGCTGGTCGTAAACGGCGAGCTGAACGCCGAAACGTTCCTGCGGCTGTACAAGACGGAGCTGGACGTAAAAGAGAGCAGCAAGCTTTCCATTACGTACAACAAAACGGCGGCGGACGACGGCTCGGCGATGAAGCTCGGCCTGATTTTGGCAGACGACCCGGACACCGTAGTGAAGCTCCCCGTGCCGGACAGCGGGAAGAAAACCGGCGGCTGGGTGACGGCCGAGCTTGACCTCGGCGCGTATGCCGGGCAATCGGTCGCGTCCTTCGGCCTCGTATTTGACCCGGGCGCGCAAGCCGTTGCCGACTACCAGATGAACATCGGTCAAATCCGTATTTCCGACGGTTCGGCGGTTCTTCCGTCCGCCCCGGCGGGCCTGACGGTTGCGGAAGCCTACCCGGATTCCGGCGAAATGGTTGTGAAGTGGGACCTGGATGCGGATTACTCCAAGGTGAAGCAGTACAACGTTTATGTAAATGACGTTTATGTCGGCGGCAAATACGACAGTGTCTTTTACATCAAGCAGCTGCCGGCGCAATCGGGTACGGTCAAGGTCGCTGCCGTCGGCGCGGACGGCCGGGAAGGCGTGGCTGCAACCGTGCGCTTTGATTTGACCGAAACGCCTGAGGATATTGCGGTCCATCCGCAAAAAAACGGAATCTTCCGGGTTTCCTGGACCCTTCCGAAAAAGATGGAGGAGAAGATAACGGTACGCGTGGAGTCGCTGAACCGGATTTCGACGGAGGAGCCTGTTTCCGCGGAGATGACGGTTCCGGCAGGTGCTAGATCCGCCTTGTTCCGGGGCATGCCGGTGAACGGGGACGACTACCGGGTGACTTTGACCTCCGGAGCGGCCACACCGGTTTCGGTCAGCGGCCGTTTCCTCGATCTGGTGGCGGAGCCTTATGCCGAAGCCTGGTCCTGGGCCGGCGACACGCTGAATCTGCCGATGCCAAACACGCGGGATTGGCGGTATCTGTACGTGTACGAGGACAACGTGCGGAAAGCGTTCCCGACCACCTATAACGTGGGCGAGAAAGACCGCATTATCCGGGGAAGAACGACGAAAGCCAGCCTGAGCTTTGCTTCCACCGCGAAGGAGGTTTACGTTGTCCTGGAGGACTACGCCGGGAACCAATCGAAACCGGTGTATCTGAGAGGCGGAGGCGATTAACACACAGCCCGCTTCCGTTCGCAGAAACAAATTGGCATGGCGGCAGAGAAGTCTCGCGCGGCCCGCTTCCGTTCGCAGAAGCAAATTGGCATGGCGGCAGAGAAGTCTCGCGCGGCCTGGTCTTGGAAATCCCCCGAAAACGGGGGATTTCTTTTGGTGCACCCGTTTTCAAAACACGTGTTTTGTAGTAGACTGATCGGGTTCGCCAACTTGCAAGTATCGACCTGGAGGCATTATACAATGAAGATTCCGTTCTTCGGCAGGCTGAGGGGCAATGCGCGGGGCTCCCTGGCTTATGAACCGTTTTTCCTTATCCCCTACAGCATGTATACCACTTATGCGACCATCTATATGCTGGAGCTGGGCGTCAGCGAAACGCAGATCGGCTGGATCACGACCCTTGGCCTGATCGTGCAAATTTTCTCTTCTCTGATCAGCGGTTACCTGACCGACCGGATGGGGCGCAAACCGGCTCTGCTGGTGTTCGATATTTTAAGCTGGACCATTCCGACCTTGATCTGGGCGGTTTCCCAGAACGTATGGTATTTTATCATCGCGGCGCTGATCAACGGCTTTCAAAAGGTGCCGAATACCGCCTTTTACTGCCTGCTGGTGGAGGATACGCCGGCCAAAGAGCGCACATTTGTGTTTACGGTGCTTCAATTTATCGGGGTGCTGGGGGGCTTTTTCGCTCCGCTCGGGGGACTCGTCGTCGAGCATTATTCGCTCGTACCCGGCGTCCGCATTTTGTTTCTCATTGCCTGCATCAGCATGACCTTTCAATTTCTCGGGCGGAATTATCATACCAAAGAGACGGAGATGGGCTACCGGAAAATGCGGGAAGTCCGCAGCATCAAGCTCACGACCGGCTGGAGGGATTACTTTTCCGGGGTCCGCACCCTCTTGTCCCACGCTCCGCTTTTGCTGATCTTCGGCGTATACATTTTGTTCAATTTCCAGACCACGCTCAAGGGCACGTACCTGTCCATCTACCTGGTCGATCATCTCGGCTTCGGCGAAGGGCTTATTTCGGTGTTTCCGGCCATTTCCTCGCTGGTGATGCTGCTGTTTATGGCGCTGCTTCTGCCGCGCATCCGGGAAGAGCAGGTGAACCGCACGATGGTTTGGGGCTTCGTCATCTCCATTGTCTCCACGGTACTTCTGCTTGTCACGGGACAGGGCGGACTGACGGTGCTGATGATCAGCACCATACTGGGCGCAGTCGGAACGATCCTGACCACGCCGTATCTGGAAACCGCCGTCGCCAACGCAATCGACGACGAGAACCGTGCCAACCTGTTCGCGATTTTGTCCGTCCTGATCCTGCTGTTTACGTCCCCCGCCGGCATCATCGGAGGCTGGACCTACAAGCTGGACCCGCGCATTCCGTTTGTGCTGATCGGCGTTTCCTTTGTGCTGTGCATCGTGCTGATGATCGCCTACGAGCGGAAGTCGGCGAAAACAAAATAAGGGAATCGGCTCGGCAGCCGCTGCGATTCCTGCGGGCCTCCGGTTCAATTGGTTGGTAGCGGCTGAAGCTGCAAGGAATGGATGAAGGCTAGCTAGTCGGCTCGATCCGCGGCGCTGGGTTTGGCTAGAAGGCTAGAGCTAGTCGGCTCGATCTGCGGCGCTGGCTTGGCTAGAAGGCTAGCTAGTCGGCTCGATCCGCGGGAGGGCGTGCTTTGGCTGAAGGATAGCTAGTCGGCTCGATCTGCGGCGCTGGGCTTGGCTAGAAGGCTAGAGCTAGTCGGCTCGATCTGCGGGAGGGAGTGCTTTGGCTGAAGGATAGCTAGTCGGCTCGATCCGCGGCGCTGGGCTTGGCTAGAAGGCTAGAGCTAGTCGGTTCGATCTGCGGGAGGGCGTGCTTTGGCTGAAGGATAGCTAGTCGGCTCGATC
>NZ_JCAPET010000004.1:0-42710 GCF_059735245.1 Gorillibacterium sp. sgz306347 | reverse complement strand
CGCCGCTTTCTCGCCGTTTGTCACAGCTTCCGCGATGCTTATTCGCAGCTTTCTCGCCATTTGCTCACGGCTTCCGCGATGCTTATTCGCCGCTTTCTCGCCATTTGCTCACGGCTTCGCGATGCTTATTCGCCGCTTTCTCGCCGTTTGTCACAGCTTCCGCGATGCTTATTCGCAGCTTTCTCGCCATTTGCTCACGGCTTCCGCGATGCTTATTCGCCGCTTTCTCGCCGTTTGTCACAGCTTCCGCGATGCTTATTCGCAGCTTTCTCGCCATTTGCTCACGGCTTCCGCGATGCTTATTCGTCGCTTTCTCGCCGTTTGTCACAGCTTCGCGATACCTTTTCGCCGCCTTCTCGCCGTTTGTTACGGCTATCGCGATGCTTGTCACCGCTTTCTCGCCGTTGTTACGGCTTTCGCGATACCTTTTCGCCGCCTTCTCGCCGTTTGCACACGGCTTTTCCTCGGTGCTTTTTCGCCATTATCTCACCATTTGCTGCCTGCTTTCCTCGGTGCTTAATCGCCACTCCCTCGTTCCTTCTCGCTAGTTCCTCGCCGTCTCCTTCCTCCCCCTACCATTTTTCTTATCCGCTTTTTTCCGTTATTTAATGTTCTCCTTGCTTTTCTCGTATCAAAATCGGCCTGCGGTGCGTGGAGTGGAATAGACAGCCAATTTTTCGGCCTGATCCCTGGCTTAACCGGTCCGCAGCGGCGGCATGCAAAAAAGCTGTCCCAAGTCAGCTTTCGACTTATGGGACAGCCTTTTTGCAGTCTCTTTATTCCGGCCGGCTGACCGGCTTGCCGTCACCCGGCCAGCCGACTTCCTTTTCGCTCCACTCCCAGAGCCGCCGCGCCAACTCGGGATCGGTTGCCTTCGGCGGGAGCGGCTGCCGCTTCTTCCGGTAGTAATATTCGCCGCTTACGCCAAACGCCTCCTCGCTTGTCGCCAGGTGAAGGGCGGTTTCGGCGCCCTGTTCGGGGGTGAGAAAAAACGGCCGCAGCATACCGACGATCCGCTTGCCGAAGCCCGTTTTCCGGTCGATGCCGATGTTGGTGGCCACCGCGCCCGGATGCAGCGAATTGGCGGTCACCCGGGTGCCCCGCAGCCGCCGCGCCAGCTCCCGGGTGAACAGGATATTGGCGAGCTTCGATTGGGCGTAGCCTTTCACCACGTTGAAGCCGCGGGTCAGATGCGGATCGTCGAAATGGATTTTTCCCGCTTTGTAAGCTCCGGAGGCTACATTGACAATGCGCCCTTCCGGCGAGCGCTTCAGGCTGTCGAGCAAAAGCAGGGTAAGCAGAAAATGCCCCAGGTGATTGATTCCGATCATCGACTCGAAGCCGTCCGAAGTCGTCTGCCGCTTCAGCGTGACCACACCCGCGTTATTGATCAGCAGGTCCAGCGCCGGATGCCGCTCCGCAAAAGCAGCCGCAAACGCGTGAATGCTCTCAAGCGAACCGAGGTCGAGCAGCATCAGCTCGATCCGGTCGGAGCCGCTCTGCCGCATGGCTTCCGCCCGCGCCGCTTCTCCGCGTTCCGCGCTGCGGCATGCCATAATCACGCGGAAGCCGCGCCGGGCCAGGTCGATTGTCGTGGCGAGTCCCATGCCGGAATTCGCGCCGGTGATCACAGCCGTTTTCCCATTCATGCCAAGCTCTCCTTTAATGAGGCGGAATCGCCCCGTTCTTCTCGTCGCCCTCTTGTGTGGACTTCTTCGACGAAGGGAGGGGCGTTTCCTGCCTTTTCGATAGACGAACGGCTGAAGGAAACGCCCCGGAGAGAAGGATTTGCTTTATTCAGGTTTCGGTTCCAGCATTCCCTTTTGCATCGAACGGTACACCAGCATGGCGAACAAGCTGTTGGACCACGCAAACCACTTTCGCGTGAAGATGGTCGGATCGTCCGGATGGAAGCCTTCGTGCATAAAGCCCGTGTCCGCGTCGGTGGCGGCGAGCATGTCGATCAGCTCCAGCACTTCCTCGTCGTTGTCCGCGGTCAGAGCCTGCATAGAGAGAGCCATGTGCCAGACGTAGCCTTTTGGCGTATGGGGGCTGCCGATTCCTTTTGCGTATTTGCCGGTGAAATAGTACGGGTTATCCGGGCTGAGCGCGTACCGCCGGGTGTTCTGGTAAACCGGGTCGTCCGCCGGCGCATAGCCGAAGTACGGGATGGAGAGGAGGCCCGGCGTTCCGGCGTCGTCCATCAGGCAGTAGTTGCCGAAGCCGTCGGTTTCGTAGGCGTAGATCGGGCCGAATACCGGATGGCGGACGATGCCGTACGTTTGAATCCCGTAGTCGATTTCCTTGGCCAGCTTCGCGGCCCGTTCGGCGAGCCCCGTATCGCCGTAGACATCCGCCGCAATTTCGCGGATATGGTCAAGCACCACGACGGCGAACATGTTGGACGGAATGTTGTAGCCGAACAGACAGGCGTCGTCGCTGGAGCGGAAGCCCGACCAGCTCATTCCGGTGTAGTTTACGGGCATGCCGAGCCCGTCGTTTTGCAGCGTTTCCGAATTTTTGAAGCCGGGCCGGACAAACCGGTACGGCGATTGCTCGGCGTGGCGCTGCTCGGTTTTCATGACCCGCACCACCGTGGACAGTGCCTGATAGGCGGCGTCGTCGAAAATACGCGCGTTTCCGGTTTCCTTCCAATATTGATAAGCGAGCTGAACGGGGAAGCAAAGGGAGTCCAGCTCGTACTTGCGTTCCCACATCCAGGGCGTCAGGTCGCATTCGTCGCCTGCATTGTAGTGCTTGCCGCTCGCCGTTTCGTTAAACGCGTTTGTGTACGGATCAAGGTTGATATAAAACATTTGGCGCCGGATCAGTCCTTCGAGAATGCGCTGCAGCTCGGGGTCCTCTTTGGCGAACGGTATGTAATGTTTGACCTGTTCGACGGAATCCCGAAGCCACATGGCCGGAATGTCACCGGTAAAAACGAAGGTGGTTCCATCAGGCAAAAGCCTGGTTGTCGTTTCAAGCGTATTGGGAAAACAATTTTTGAACAGCTGGAGCAGCTTGGGCCGATGCGAAAGCTTTTGCTCCGCTTCTTTGAGCACCGCGTCGATGGAAGCCGGCAGGTTCATGCGGGAATCCCTCCTGGGTTTGTTTTCGGCAGTCTATGGTACCGTAAGACAGGTTCACATACCCCGGTCGGATGCGCAATATGTACATTTTGCCCCTTTGGCCGCCCGAGCAAAAATGACACATTCGGCCTGCGAAACGCGACAATTCACAAACGACATATTTACCGTGTCACCATAACTGCCTAGACTGAAACCAGTAAGCGTTTGCAGCCGGATTGATTCCGCTTACACAAATTTTTACAGGGCAGCAAACGTGACATAGACAGAGCTGCTATTCATTTTTAGGAGGGATGATGGTGAGAGAGGTCGCACCCCGCGGCAAACCGCTGTGGCGAAGAATGCTGAAGAACTGGGAGCTGTATTTGTTCCTGGCCCCGGCGTTCGTGTATTTTCTAGTTTTTCATTATTTCCCGATGTACGGAATCCAGATCGCGTTCAAGAACTTTATTCCGACAAGAGGGATCACGGGAAGCCCCTGGGTTGGCTTCGACCATTTCGAGCGGTTCTTTAACTCCTATTATTTCTGGGACTTGCTGTGGAACACGCTCAGCATCAGCTTCTACGAGCTGATCATCGGGTTTCCGCTGCCGATCATCCTGGCGCTCGCGTTCAACGAGATCCGCAACGGCCCCTTCAAAAAGACGGTGCAAACCGTCACCTATGCGCCTCACTTCATTTCCGTCGTTGTCATGGCGGGGATGATCATCACCTTCTTGTCTCCGTCCAGCGGCATGATTGTCCGCATTATTGAGGCATTCGGCGTCGATGCGCCGCAGTTCCTGACCGATCCGGCCTGGTTCAAGACCATGTATGTGCTGTCGGGCGTCTGGCAGAGCACCGGCTGGGGCACGATTATCTACCTGGCCGCCTTGTCCGGCGTCGACCCGCAGCTGCACGAGGCGGCGATCGTGGACGGCGCAAGCCGCTTCAAACGAATGCTGCACATCAACCTGCCGACCATTGTGCCGACCATTACGATTTTGCTGATTTTGAACATGGGCAATATCCTGGGCGTCGGCTACGAAAAGATCCTGCTGCTGCAAAACTCGCTCAACATGGAATCGTCCGACGTCATCTCGACTTTCGTTTACCGTTCCGGTCTTGTCAGCGCGCAGTACAGCTTCTCGACGGCCGTCGGCCTGTTCAACTCGGTGATCAACGCCATCATGCTGCTGCTGGTGAACCGGATCGCCAAACGCACCAGCGAGACAAGCCTGTGGTAACGGCCGAAAGAAGGAGGGAGACCAAATGGTAACGGCAATCAAAGAATCCAAAAGGGACAAGCTGTTCCTTCTGTTTAACTACCTGTATCTCTTGATCGCTCTGGTCGTGGTGCTTTATCCGCTGATTTACATCATCAGCGCCTCGATCAGCTCGCCGAAATTCGTCAGCTCCGGAGAAATGTGGCTGTTTCCGAAAGGATTTACGCTGGACGGCTACAAACTCGTGTTTGACAATCCGAAAATCTGGTCCGGCTACGCCAACACGATTCTTTACACGGTGCTCGGGACGGCGCTGAACCTGGCCGTCACGCTTCCGGCAGCTTATGCGCTCAGCCGCAGCGATCTCATCGGTCGCGGGTTCTTCATGGGCATGTTTCTCGTCACCATGTTTTTCGGAGGCGGCCTGATTCCGACTTATCTGGTCGTGAGGGATCTTCACCTCATCAACACGATGGGCGCGCTCCTTCTGCCTGTCGCGGTGTCGGTGTGGAATCTGATCGTCGCCCGCACCTTCTTCCAGTCGACCATTCCGCGCGAGCTTCAGGAGGCGGCCCAAATTGACGGCTGTTCCAATTTTCGCTTGTTTTTGCGGATCGTCCTGCCGCTTTCCGCGCCCATCATCGCGGTCATGGCCTTGTTCTACGGCGTCGGCCACTGGAACAGCTACTTCTCCGCCTTGATTTATTTGAATGAGGAGCACAAATTTCCGCTTCAGATGGTTCTCCGCCAAATCCTGGTGCTCCAGGAAATGTCGGCCGAGACGACCGGCGCCGCCATCAGCGGCGACATTGCCCGGGCCATGAACAACAAGGCGGAAATCGCCGCACTGGTAAAATATGCTGTCATCATTGTGTCCACATTGCCCGTCATTGTCGTGTATCCTTTTCTACAGCGCTATTTTGTCCAAGGGGTTCTGATCGGTTCGGTCAAGGGATGATAGCCCCGTTCACCGGAATTAATAAGCAAGGACTTGTCCTTGATTATTATAAGCACTGCCATCTATCACACTAAGGGAGGATTACGCATGCACAAGTTCCGTAAAGGTTGGGCGCTGCTGCTGTCGGTTGTTATGGTCATGACGCTGCTGGCAGCCTGCAGCTCGTCCGATGAGAAAGAAGCCGGTGCCGACTCCGACACCGCGAGTGCCGTAAACAAAGAAGGGTTCCCGATTGTAAACGAGCCCCTGACGCTCACCATGATGGGCCCCGATGTGGGGATGCAGAACTGGGATCAAATGCCCGTTATTCAGGAAATGGAAAAGCTGACCGGCATTCATCTGGAATTCCAAAACGCGCCGAAGGACAGCTTTGAAACGAAAAAGAACCTTGTTTTCGCCAGCGGCACGTACCCGGATATGTTTTTTGCCGCTTCCCTGACGCAGGCCGAGCAAATGAACTATGGCGAGCAGGGCATCCTGATTCCGCTTGAGGGCATGTTTGAAGAATACGCGCCCAACTTCAAAAAGCTGCTCGATGAGCGCCCGGACATCCGCAAGTCGATCACCGCGCCGGACGGCCACATCTATGCGCTGCCGGTCGTCGAAACGGCGCAGCCCTGGTACCGCAACCCGATGTGGTACAACGGCGACTTCCTGGAGAAGCTTGGCATCGAGAAGCTTCCGGAAACGACGGAAGAGCTGTACACGTACCTGAAACGCGTCAAGACGGAAGACCCGAACGGAAACGGACAGCCGGATGAAATTCCGCTGACGTCCGCCAACCCGCAAAACAACCTGCGCGACCTCCGCACCTGGCTCCTCGGCGCCTACGGCATTTACGAGGAGGAGCTGTACAACGACGACCAGGACGTCGTGCACTACACGCCGGTTGAAGAAGGCTACAAGGAATACCTGACGTTCCTGAACCGCTTGTGGCAGGAAGAATTGCTGGACCCGGAAAGCTTCTCGCAAACCGCCGACCAGAAGAAAGCGAAGGCGCAAAACAACCAGGTGGGCCTGTTCTCCGACTGGAACGCCTACATGACGCTGGGCGGAGAGCCGAGCATGGACGACCCGATGTTCACCCCGGTGCGCGGCGAGGGCGTGGAAAAGCCCGCCATTGCCATGAACCGCGGCATCACGGTCGGAGCGTTCGCCATCTCCAGCTCCAACCCGGCTCCGGAGGCTTCCCTGCGCTGGGTCGACTACCTGTACTCCTATGAAGGCGCCCTGCTGTTCAACAAGGGACCGGAAGGCGTGCTGTGGCAGTACAGCGACGAAGCGACGAAAACAATGGAATACCTGCCGGTTCCGGGCGGCGGAGACCGCGAGGAATACCGCGGCACGATTACGCCGGCCTACGGGATTCCGGTTCCGATGCTGAACACCGAAGACCTGCAAAAAGGCCTGCTCGGCGACTTCGACCTCTGGGTGCAGGAAGAGACGAAGACGAAGCTGGTCGACCAGGGCGCGCGGATTCCGTTCCCGCTCCTGTTCCTGACGCCGGAAGAGCAAGCCGAAGTCACCAGCATGAAGTCCGACCTTGACACCTACGTAAGGCAGATGGAAGCCAAGTTCGTAACCGGCGCGGAGCCGCTTTCGAGCTGGGACAACTACGTCGCCACCGTCAAGAAAATGGGCGGGGACCGCATGAAGGAAATCTACCAGACGGCTTATGACCGTTGGAAGAACAGCTGATTCTGTTTGAAAACCGATCCGCGCCGCCCGCAGACCGGGTGCGCGAAAAGGAACATGATTTGCCGGAAAGCCAGCTCTCCCTCCCGGGAAGGGTTGGCTTTCCCGGCCTATGGCCGCAAATACGAAAGCAGAGAGGAAGAACGCCATGAGTTACCGCGATGCGTCGAAGCCGGTGTCCGAGAGGGCGGACGACCTGCTCGGACAAATGACGAGAGCGGAGAAAATCGGGCAGCTGATCCAGCCCTTCGGCTGGAAATGCTACCGCAAAACGGAGAACGGCTCCATTGAATTGACGGACGCGTTCCGCGAGCAGATCGCATCGGGGGGCGTCGGCTCCCTGTACGGCCTGCTGCGCGCCGATCCCTGGACGGAGGTGACGCTGGAAACCGGCCTGACGCCGGAGGAAGGCGCCGAAGCGGTCAATCTGGTGCAGCGGTACGCGATCGAGAACACCCGGCTCGGCATCCCGATTCTGATCGGCGAGGAATGCTCGCACGGGCATATGGCCATCGGCAATACGGTGTACCCCGTGCCGCTGGCCATCGGCAGCACCTGGAACCCGGAGCTGTACCGCCGCATGTGCCGCGCCGTTGCGCGGGAAACGCGGAGCCAGGGGGGAGCGGCCACGTATTCGCCCGTGCTTGACGTGGTGCGTGATCCGCGCTGGGGACGCACCGAGGAAACGTTCGGCGAAGACCCGTACCTCATTTCCGAATTCGCCGTGGCTGCCGTTCAAGGCTTGCAGGGCGAGCGCCTTGACGCCGATGACAGCATTCTGGCCACGCTCAAGCACTTTGCCGGCTACGGCAGCTCCGAAGGCGGCCGCAACTCCGCGCCGGTGCACATGGGGCCCCGAGAGCTGCATGAGGTCGATCTGCTGCCCTTCCGCAAGGCGGTGGCGGCGGGCGCCCGTTCCGTCATGACGGCCTACAACGAAATCGACGGTGTGCCCTGCACGTCCAACCCCTATTTGCTCCAGGATGTGCTCCGCGACGCGTGGGGGTTCGACGGATTTGTCATCACCGACTGCGGCGCGCTCGGCATGCTCGTAAACGGCCATAATACGGCCGCAAACGGCGAGGAGGCAGTCACCCAGGCGCTGCGGGCCGGCGTCGACATGGAAATGTCCGGCGACATGTTCCGCGCCCATTTGGAGGCGGCGCTGGCTTCGGGCCGGCTTGGCGAAGCGGAGCTGGACCTTGCCGTGCGCCGGGTGCTGGAAATGAAGTTCCGCCTCGGCCTGTTCGAGCGGCCTTATGCGGATCCGGCTCAAGCAAAGGCGATCGTGGGCAGCGCGGAGCACCGCGCCTTGGCCCGGGAGGTTGCCCGGGAAAGCCTGATCCTGCTCAAAAACGAAAACCGGACGCTGCCGCTGTCCAAAACGATCGGAACGGTCGCCGTTATCGGCCCGAACGCCCATTCTCCCTATAATCAGCTGGGCGATTACACTTCGCCCCAGCCGAAGGGGCAGGTGGCGACGGTCCTCGACGGCATCCGCAGCACGCTGGGCGGAGACCCGGAGCGCGTGCTTTACGCACCGGGCTGCCGCATCCGCGGGGAGTCGCGGGAAGGCTTTGCCGTGGCGCTTGAGGCGGCGCGAAAGGCCGATGCGATCGTGCTCGCCATCGGCGGCTCCAGCGCACGCGACTTCGGCGAAGGGACCATCGACCTGCTGACCGGCGCGTCCGTCGTGACGGATCATACGGACAGCGAGATGGAATGCGGCGAAGGCATTGACCGCTCTACGCTCCATCTGCTCGGCGCGCAGCTGGAGCTGGCGCAGGAGCTGCGCAAGCTGGGCAAGCCGCTAATCGTCGTTTACGTGAACGGGCGGCCGATCGCCGAGCCGTGGATCGCCGAGCATGCCGACGCGATTCTGGAGGCGTGGTACCCGGGCCAGGAAGGCGGGCACGCCATCGCCGACGTGCTGTTCGGCGACACGAACCCGTCCGGCCGGCTGACAATCAGCATCCCGAAGCACGCCGGCCAGCTTCCGGTTTATTACTACAAGCGGCGGACGCGGGGCAAGCGTTACCTGGAAACGGATTTCAACGCGGCGTATCCGTTCGGCTTCGGCCTTGGCTACAGCGAGTTCCGCTACGAGAACTTGCGGGTGGAGCCGGCGGACATCGGCCCGGACGGCACGGCCGAGGTCAGCGTAGATATTACCAACGCCGGTTCGATGGCCGGTGCGGAGGTCGCGCAGCTTTACATCACGGATGACGCGGCATCCGTTACCCGGCCGGAGCGCGCGCTGAAGGCGTTCCGCAAGCTCTCGCTTGAGCCCGGCGAAACGCGCACGGTCACCTTTGCGGTCGGCCGCGAGCAGCTCGAGATGGTCGGGCCGGACCTGACGCGCGTGGTCGAACCCGGCGGGTTCACGCTTACGGTCGGGCCGAACTCGGCCGAAGGCCTGAAAGGCCGCCTGACCGTGCAGTAAGGCGGCTTAGCCGCCGGCTAAAAATCGCGCTATTTTGCACAGGCACGTACTAGTTAGGCAAATAGCAGCAAAAAAACGCCTTATTTCAAGGCGTTTGCGCAGGAAGCGTACGGTGCTATTCTCCTGCTCCCCCTTCCGGTTATTGGCCGGAAGAAGGGGAGGAGGCGTAATGCTTGCGGTATTGGCCGGGGGTCAGGCCGGTTTCTTTTTTAAACTTGCGGATAAAGTTCGGGGCGTCCAGATACCCTACCTGCTCGATGATGTCCTTCAGCGGAATGCTGGTGCTGAGGAGAAGGCGGCGCACCTCCGCCATGCGAAGCTGCCAGACGTACTGCGAGAAATTGCAGCCCGTTTTTTCCTTGAAGCTGCGGCTCAGGTAGGAGGCGGAAATAGAATACTTCAGCGCCACGTGCTCCAGGCTGAGCGTGTAGTCGGCGTACTGCCGGTCCACATAGGCGATGATGTCGTCCATCAGCGAATGCTGCTCCGTCTCGGTGTCGCGTTCCACTTGGCGGCAGATTTGTCCCGCCAGCGCGGTCAGCTTGCGCTCCAGCTCCTCCAGGGTTTCGAAGGACGTGATCACCGGAATGTCGGAGATGATGCTCGTCATGCCCCGCTCGGAGGCGACGCGCAGCAGCGTATTCAACAGGTCGAAGCAAACGCAGCGGAGCAGGGAAGGCGACAGCGGCTCATTTTGGATGTCATCGATGATGCTTTCAATCGTCTGCTCCGCAACCGCTTCGTTCCCTTGCTTGAGGCTTTGCTCCAGCTTGAGCATCGACTTCCGGGAAATCCAGAACGCTTCGGCTTTCGGCTCCGTCTGCTGCTCCGTCAGCTGGTCAAAGTAAGTGATGCGGTCCGGATTGCCAAGCGCCCGGTATTCCAGCGCCGTCGCCGCTTCGATAAAGGACTGGTTCAACGAGCCAATGCCGTCGTACAGCGTTCCCACGCCCACGGCGGGCGAGGGCCGCGATGCATCGGCGACGAGGGTCTGCACGGCCTCGACGATCCGGGCGGCCCGCTCCTCCGCCGGGCTGTCGCCCGCCGCCGGAAAGCGGATCATCAGCGCAAAACGCTCCTCGGGGGAAAGCTCGATGCCGTACACCATCGCCTGCTGCTCCGGGACCTCGGCCTCGCTCAGCAGCTCCTGCAGCTTCTGCCGCTCCGCCCAGGGCAGGCTGCCCGACGGGGTTTCATCCCAGGCCAGAATGGCGGAAAAATACAGCTCGTGCTCCCGCCGGAAATCAAGGCCGGCGCTTGCGATCAGCTGCTCGATCTCGGGATCGTCGGGCTTTCCGTATTTGAACAAAAGCAGCAGGCACTGATTGCGGACATAGGGCTGCTGCAAATCGATCCGGGCGTTGTAATCGCTGATCGTCTGGCGGATCCAGTCCCACTCGTTGCTTCGCTTCGCGGCGTCAAACGCGCCCGGGCGGCCGGTCAGCCCGGCAAATTCCATCAGGTCGCGGATCGGGTGGTACTGGCGCTTCGCCAGCGCCCAGGCGGCGATCAGGCCGGTCAGGACGGCGATGACAAATACGGCGTAAACCAGCGTTTGCACATGAGCGACGCGGCTGAAAAACTGGATGCTCGGCATCGACGTGACATAAAGCCAGCCGTTCGTGTCCGATTTTACGGCCACGACGGATTGCTGCTCGCCGTTCAGCGTCATGCTGTGGATGCCCGGCTCCAGCTTGGACAAGCCGGTAAGCTCCCCCGCCGGAATCGCGGCGCCTTGATTGTTTCCGGTCAATACCCGGCCGTCCAGATCGAAAATATAGCTGCTGCCGGAAAACCCGGTCAGGATCGAGTCCATCATCCCGGTCAGCTTGGCTTCATTCATGAGATAGACGACCATGCCGTGCGGATAAGGATCGTTGGGGGTGATCGGAATCATCAAAGTCAGCATGGATTCGAGGCGGGACCGGACCAGCACCTGCTCGGCGGGCCGGATCACGGGATGGACCGCCTCGTTCAAATCGCGCGCGATCCGCTCCTTGCTCCATTCGTCGAATCTGTAGACGCTGCCGAACGTGACGTTCAGGTCGGCCATGCCAAGGCTGGAGTAAATCACGGAGTCGCCGCGGTAGTACAAAAACAAGTCCTCGAGAATGGCGCTGTTGGCCTTGTATTTGCCCAGGGCGCGGATTGCTTCCTGGCTGTAGTAAGGGTGCCGGACCATGTAAGGGGTCAGCTGCTCGTCGTACGCGATTTGACCGGCAATTTCCTGGAGCTCGTTGATCCGGTGGTCGATTGTCGTTTTGACCTGGGTCAGCTGATTGATATTGGATTGCTCAATCTCCGATCGGAGGCTATTGGTGGCGTTTTCATAAACAAAAAAAGTAACGCAAGTGAGCGGAACCAGGAAGATCAGGATATAGGACAACACGTATTTCAGGAGAAGCCTGGACTTCAAAACACTCCAGCTTCCCTTAAAACGCGGAATGACGGACGCCTTGATTGGTCTTAGCACAGCTGCCTTCGCCTCCAGTTCCCGTTCGTTATTCAAGCGCAGCTTTGCAGCGCAGCGATTGCCTATCATTATGCAACAGATTCTTCGACATGAAAAGATGATATTTTTCGATATGATTCGACAGAAGGAGTGGAAGGCATGCAAACCGTAGTGTTTTTGGACCCGGCCTTTCCGGGTTTTGCAGGAGGCCGAACGGAAGGCACGGCCGGTATTCGGGCGGGCAAAGATGACGTTCGAACGGGCGCAAACGGTGTCCCGGAGGAGGCGGATTATGAAGCGATACGCCGTGCCATGCTGGCGGCAGGAGCCGGACCGGGGGCGGAATCGCCGGGGCCGGAAGGCCGGCGCTTCGTTTTCTCCGGCGCGGCGGAGCTGGCCGCGCTGCTGGAGGACGAGCGGACGGACAGCTGCATCCATCTGCACGGCTCCTATTTTCCCAAAGCGGCCTGGCCGGCGATTTACCGGTTTTTGCGCCGCGGAGGCGGACTTGTTTGCGCCGGAGGAGCGCCTTTTAAACGTCCCGTTGTCTGGACGGACGGCGGTTGGGAAGCCGAACCGGAGCAGACCGCCTATCACCAGGAAATATTTATTCATGAAGCGCTGGCTGTCGACGCCAGCCGGTCCGCCGTTCTCCGCCATAACGAAGAGAGGCCGCTTCTCGCCGGGCGGGAGGCGCTGTTCGAGCCGATGCCAACCTTCGGCTTTGTCCTGCACGCGACGAACGAACGCGACCAGCTGAACCAGGCGACGGGCTCCTCGGGCCCGATGAATGCCCAGCTGATTCCGCTTTTGCGCGGCGTTTCAGCGGACGGCCGCGAGGTGACGGCTCCCGTCGTGCTGCTGGAGCACGCCAAAGGGCAGTTCGCCGGCGGCCGCTGGCTGTTCGTCAACCAGATGTTGACGGAACGCTTCTGGTCAGGCGGCGGAGCGGCTGCGCTGGCCGAATGGGCCGCGTACTGCGCCGCACGGGTGACGGAAATATGGCTGAAGCCGGGCTACGCCGCCTATTATCCTGGGGAGCTGCCGCGTCTTACCCTACAAGCGCAGCGGATCGTCCGGGCGGGCCTGGCGGCCGACAGCATCCGCACCCGCTGGACCTTCGACCTGAGCGTGCGCCGGAAAGAAGGCAATGTGCCGGTGTGGACCGAGCGCTTCGAGGAGCAGGTGGGAGAGGAGATCCTGTACCGCACCTTCCAGGTTCCCGTTCCGGCGGGGCCGGGGCTGTATGAAATCGAATGCGCGGCGGCGTCGGAAACCGGCGAACAGATGCTTTTGCGCCAAGGATACTGGGGCTATGACGAGTCGCTGCTTCGGCAGGGGACCCCGCTGACCGCAGACCGGGATTACTTCCGGAAGGACGGCAAGCCTTTTCCGGTTGTCGGCATGACCTATATGACCTCGGATGTGGGACGAAAATTCATCAACCTGCCCAACGTCGCGCTCTGGAACCGGGACATGGAGACGATGAAAAGCGCCGGGATCAACCTGATCCGGACCGGTCTCTGGTCCGCCTGGCGGCATCTGATGTTCGAGGACGGCCACGCCTCCGAGGAGCAGCTGCGGGCGATCGACGCCTTTTTCCTGACGGCGGCCCGGAGTGGCCTGGAGGTGACGTTCACCTTTTTCGCCTTTGCGCCGGAAGCCTGGGAGGGCAAGAACCCTTATCTCGATCCGCGCAGCGTCGAGGCGCAGAAGCGCTTTATCCGCGCGGTCGTCACCCGTCACGCCGAGACGGCGAACGTGCACTGGGATTTGATCAACGAGCCTTCGCTGTTTGACCCGAAACGGATTTTCACCGGTCCCCGGGCGCTGAACGATCCGTTCGAGCGGGCCGCCTATGCGGAGTGGCTGCGGGAACGGCACGGCAGCATCGAGAAGCTTCAGGCGCGCTGGAACATGACCCCGGCGGAGCTGCCGGGCTTTGAATACGCGGTGCCGCCGGAGCAAACGGAAATCGCTTTTGACATCCACGACATCAAATGGCTGAAGAAAAGCACCCGCTGGCTCGATTATACCCTGTTCGGGATGGACATGCACAACCGCTGGGTGCGCCAGCTGTCCGCCGCGATCCGGGCCGTGCACCCGAAGCGCCTGATTACGGTCGGCCAGGACGAGGCGCTCGGCCGGGGG
Source organism: Gorillibacterium sp. sgz306347 (assembly GCF_059735245.1). Lineage (NCBI taxonomy): Bacteria > Bacillati > Bacillota > Bacilli > Caryophanales > Paenibacillaceae > Gorillibacterium > Gorillibacterium sp. sgz306347. Next base: position 28,720 of record NZ_JCAPET010000004.1, on the reverse strand, counting down.
CCGCGGCCTTCGCCGTTCATGTACGCGGAAAGCGTCGACTACACCACGGTCCACACCTGGTGGCTGAACGATTGGCTGCTGTGGGACGGGATTTTCGGCAAGGATGCGGACAAGCCTTCCCTGATTCAGGAGACCGGCATTATGTATGTGGAAATGCCCGACAACCGCGCCAAGCGCAGCGAGGAGGAAATGCGCAGTCTGCTGGAACGGAAATATGCCTATGCCTTCGCAAGCGGCGGGGCCGGCGCGGTGCAATGGCTGTGGAACACGAACTCCTTTATGGACAACGTCTGCGAATCGACCATCGGCGCGCTGCGCGCGGACGGAACGCAGAAGCCGGAGGCGGACATTTCCTACGATTTCGGCCGGTTCATGGGAGCGGTCGGCGACTTGTTCGAGGAACGCCGTTTGGAGGAAATCGCGGTCGTGTTCCCGTACGCGAACGATTTTTCCAGCCGCCGGTTTGCCTGTGAAGCGACGGCCAACCTGACGCGGGTCATGGCCTACGAGCTGAAGCTCCCGCTCCGGGCGCTCGGCGAATTCGGCCTTGGTACCCTGGAACATGACAAGCCGAAGCTCGTTATCGTGCCGAGCGCGCACAACTTCAGCGACCGGGCGCTTTCCGAGCTGCTCGCTTACGTCGCGGAGAGTGGAAGCACGCTTTTGTTCACCGGACCGATCGGGCTTGACGAATACTGGAAGCCGACCGCGCGCGCCGAAGCCCTGGTGGGGCCGTCGCAGGTGACGAATCTGGTTCGCGAGGAAAGCGTAGCCTTTGGCGGACGGATTTATCCCGCGTCCTTTGGCGGCCGGAAAATCGGGAAGCTGAACAAAGAGGTTCCGGTTGGCAAGAACGCGGGGCAAAAAGGCGTCGCGGAAGTGCGCACGATCCGCCACGGTGCGGGCAAGGTGCTTTGGTGCCCGCTGCCGGTCGAGCTGAACGACCGGACCGATACGCTCCGGGCGCTGTACGAATACGCCATCGGGGAGGCGGGCGGCGTCCGCCGGGCGTTTGACTGGCTGGAGGGCGGCGGCGATCCCGGCCTTTACGGCACCTGCCTGCGGTTCGGAAAGGGAAGCCTGTACATTTTCGTTTCCGAGGCGGGCCGCGATTGTCCGGTTGCCGTCCGGGATACGGAAACCGGGCGGGAGTACCGGTTTACGCTGGAGAGCGAGCGGAGCTTCCTGTTTGCCGCCGACCAAAACGGGCGCATTCGTGCGGTTTACCGCGATCTGCCGATAGAGGAAACGACAGCGGGGAACGCCAATGGTTAAACATTATAACGTTATATTCACTTGATCCGGTTTTTATGATATTCTAGCAGAGAACGAATGCGACGGATGGGTTTATGCGCTTCGAGGATAACGAGAGAAGGGACAGACACGATGAAGCGAACTTTTGTGCTGCGGAACGTCCGGCCGCTGTCCGGCGGTCCGGTTGACATCACTGTCCGGGACGGGCGAATAGCCGGTATCGCGCCGGCGGGCAGCGCCGACAGCGGCGGAGCCGTCGTTGACGGGGCGGGCCTGCACGTTTCTAGCGGCTGGATCGACCTGCATGTGCATGCCGTGCCCGAGCTTGCTCCGTACGGAGACGAGATTGACGAAATCGGCGTAAAAAAAGGCGTGACCACCATTGTAGACGCCGGAAGCTGCGGCGCCGACCGCATCGCCGGTCTGGCGGAGAGCGCGGGAAAGGCGCAGACCAACGTGCTGGCGTTCCTGAACATTTCCCGCATCGGCCTGGAACGGATCGACGAGCTTTCCCAGCTGGACTGGATCAACCGGGCCAAAGCGCTTCTGGCGGTCCGCACGTTTCCCGACCTGATCGTCGGCCTGAAGGCGCGGATCAGCCGAAGCGTGGTGAAGGACAGCGGCATCGAGCCGCTCCGTCTGGCGCGCGAGCTCTCTCGCGAGACCTCGCTGCCGCTGATGGTGCACATCGGCTCCGGCCCGCCGGACATCCGGGAGGTGCTCGCCCTCCTGGAAAAGGACGATGTGGTGACGCATTATCTGAACGGCAAAGCCAACAACCTGTTTCCGGGCGGAGAGCCGCTGCCCGAGCTGACCGCCGCGCTCGCCCGCGGCGTCCGGCTCGATGTCGGGCACGGGACGGCCAGCTTCTCCTTTGCCGCCGCGGAGGCGGCGAAGCGGGCCGGAATCCGGTTCGACACGATCAGCACCGATATTTACCGGGGCAACCGGCTGAACGGGCCGGTCTACGGCATGGCGAACGTGCTGAGCAAATTTTTGCTGCTGGGGTACCCGCTGGAGGAGATCATCGCCGCGGTCACCGAACGGCCGGCGCAGTGGCTTGGCCGGCCGGAGCTCGGCCGCATCCGGACGGGAGACCCCGCCAACCTGACTTTGTTCGCCGTCCGGGAAGGGGCCCTCGGGCTGACCGATTCGGAAGGCGAGAAGCGGGTGGCGGAGCGGTTTATCGAAGCGAAGGGAGTCGTTTGCAATGGGGAGTACATTGAATGCTAAATTCGGCTTGAAGCGGGTCGTCAACGCCAGCGGGCGAATGAGCATCCTCGGGGTGTCGGCGCCGACCGACACCGTGATGGACGCCATGAAGCAGGGCGGCCAGCAGTATGTGGAAATCGCCGATCTGGTCGACAAAGCGGGCGATTACGCAGCCCGGCACCTCGGAGCCGAAGCGGCGGTCGTGGTCAACTCGGCGTCTAGCGGCATCGCCCTTTCGGTCGCGGCCGTGGTGACGGAGGGCGACCGGCGCAAAAGCGACCGGCTGCACCAGGACCCGATCGCAAAGAACGAAATCATCCTTCTCAAAGGGCACAACGTCCAGTACGGCGCGCCCGTGGAGACGATGGTCTTTCTCGGCGGCGGCCGGATCGTGGAGGCGGGATACGCCAACGAAGGCCGGGCGGAGCACATCGAAGCGGCCATCTCCCCGCAAACGGCAGCGATTCTGTACGTCAAATCGCATCACTGCGTGCAAAAAAACATGCTGAGCGTCGAGGAGGCCTGGGAGGTCGCCAAACGGAACGGGGTGCCGCTGATTGTGGACGCGGCGGCGGAGGAGGACATCCGGAAGTACGTCAAATTTTCCGATCTCGCGATCTACAGCGGCTCGAAAGCAATCGAAGGGCCCACCTCGGGCATCGTCGGCGGCAAACGCCGGTACATCGAATGGGTCAAAGCCCAGCTTCACGGCATCGGGCGAAGCATGAAGGTCGGCAAGGAAACCACCTTCGGGCTTTTGCAGGCGCTTGACGAATACGCGGTCAAGGAAGACCGAAGCGAAGAAGAAAAGGCGTCTCTTCAGGCGCTGAACGAGCTGGCCTCTCTGCCGGGCGTTTCGGTGTCCGTGGTGCAGGACGAAGCGGGACGCGCCATTTACAGGGGACGGGTCAAAATTGACCCGACCGCTGCAGGCATTACTGCAAAGGAAGTAAACGACGGGCTGCGCGAAGGGGAGATCGCGGTCTACACGCGGGATTACGGAATCCGGCAAGGGTACTTCGATATCGATCCCCGGTCGCTGAAAGGCGACGATATGGACGTTATTGTGCAGCGCATTAAAGAACTGGCGGGAGGACACTAGCATGTCGACGATTGAAAAACGCTTTTACAAAAACCGGGCCGCTCTTAACGTGCTGGCCGGAAGCATCGAGAACGCCACGGAGGTGTTCGAAGCGGCGGAGGGGCATGTGCTCGTCGGCGTGCTTTCCAAAAATTATCCTTCGGTGGAAACGGCCGTTTCAGCCATGCAGGCTTATGGCGCGGCCATCGACGATGCCGTGTCCATCGGCCTCGGCGCGGGAGACAGCCGGCAGGCGGCGGTTGTGGCCGAGATCGCCGGGTTTTACCCGGGCAGCCACATCAACCAGGTGTTCCCGGCGGTCGGGGCGACCCGGGCCCGGCTGGCGGGCAAGCCGAGCTGGATCAACTGCCTCGTTTCGCCCTGCGGGAAGCCGGGCTATGTCAACATTTCGACCGGACCGGTCAGCGGCGCCGGCCCCGAGCAGGCAATTGTGCCGGTGAAGGCGGCCATCGCGCTCGTGCGCGACATGGGAGGAGACGCCTTGAAGTATTTCCCGATGCAGGGGCTCCGGCTGGAGGATGAATACCGGGCGGTGGCAAAAGCCTGCGGGGAAGAAGGATTTGCGCTTGAACCGACGGGCGGCATCGACAAGTCGAATTTCGCCCGCATCGTCCGCATCGCACTGGAGAACGGCGTCCCGCATGTGATTCCGCACGTTTACTCGTCGATCATCGATTCGACTACCGGAGACACCATCGTCCAGGATGTGCGGGACCTGCATGCCGTGCTGAAAACGCTGGTGGACGAGCATGCCTAAACGGATCGCCGCGTTCGGCGAAGTTATGATGCGGCTGGCCGTTCCCGGATACGACACGCTTGCCCAATCGGACGCGCTGCGGTATTCTTTTTCCGGAACGGGCGTCAACATCGCTTCAGCGCTGGCCCGATTCGGGCACGCCGGCCGGCTCGTGTCGGCGCTGCCCGCGAACCCGCTCGGGGACGCGGCGCTTGCCTTTTTGCGCAAGCTGGGCATTGACACGGCCTACATCGCCCGAAGCGGCAAATACGTCGGCATGTACTTTCTGGAGAACGGCTTCGGCCCCCGTCCGAGCCGCGTCACCTATACGGACCGGCTTGGAAGCAGCTTCAATCAGGCACCTCCGGGGACTTATCCGTTTGCCGAGATCGCGGAGAATACCGACCTCGTTCACTTCTGCGGCATTACGCTGGCGATGAACGATACAGTGCGGTTTCAGATGAAGGAGCTGGCGCGGGCGGTCAAAGCGCGGGGCGGCACGGTCGTGTTTGACTGCAACTACCGGCCGTCCCTTTGGGGCCCGGAGGGCTACGCGCTGGCCCGGCCGCATTACGAGGACATGCTGGAGCTGGCCGACATTGCGCTGATGAACGAAAAGGACGCTCTACATACCCTGGGCATGACGACGCCGGAAACCGACCGCGAACGGCAGCTGCAAGAGCTCATTCCGCTTGTGGCCGACCGGTTTGGCATTTCCGTCATCGCCGGCTCGCGGCGCGCCATCAACCCCGACAATACCCATACCCTCGCCGGTTATCTGTATAAGGAAGGAAGCTTCTTCTGGTCCAGGCCGCTGACGTTTGCGGTGCACGACCGGATCGGCGCGGGGGACGCCTTCGCAAGCGGCATCCTGCACGGCGAACTGTCGGGCTGGCAGCCCGGCGAAACCGCCGCCTTCGCGGCGGCCGCGGCCATGCTGGCGCACACGGTGACCGGGGATACGCCGACCGCTTCCGAGGCGGAGGTGCGGCAGGCGATGAGCGAGCTTGTCCGGGACGTGGAAAGGTAGGGAACCAACCGGTGGCGATCACCCGAAAGCAGGGCCTGTTATACCGGCAAATCGAAAACATTTTGCGCGACCGCATTCTGCACGGCGTCTACCCGCTCGGCACCAACATCCCGTCGGAGCCGCAGCTCGAGAACGAGTTTCAGGTGAGCAAAATGACCGTTCGCAAGGCGGTGCAGGAGCTCAGCCTGGAAGGGCTGGTTGAGAAAAAGAGCGGCGTCGGCACGGTCGTCGTCCGCAATACGGCGTTGTCCAAGCTGTCGAAGGGCAAACGGTTTACGGAAATTCTGGTCGAGGAAGGGCACAAGCTGGAGAAGACGCTGCTTGGCGCCGCCTGGGAGGAATGCGCCGGAAGGCCGGAGCTGGAGGAGCTTTTCGGAGACCGCTGTCTGAAGCTGGTACGGCTGTACCTGCTGGACGGAAAGCCGTATATTCATTACACGCATTATCTTGCGCCCGAGGTATGCGGAGACGAGCTGCCCGGCGGCGAAAGTTTCTCCTCCCTGTATGATCTGCTGGAGGAGAACGGCATCCGGCCGGAAACGTTCAAAGACCGCTTCTCCGTCAGCGGAGCCGGGGGCGAAACGGCGCGGCTCCTGCGCGTGCCGGAGGGTGAGCCGCTGCTGCGGCGGCTGCGGTATTCCTATGACCGGTCGGGCCGGATCGCGGAATACAGCATCGGGTTTTACAATACGGCGGTGGAGCCGTATCGCGTCAATTATGATGCCTGAGGCATACCGCGGCATCCGGGAAGCACAGTTCCTTCATTAATATGGAGGACTGTGCTTTTTTTTGGTGAGGCCAGCAAAGTCTGAATGTAAAAAAATACATAAAATTGTTTTATATAGAATCAGTATGAAAGCGGTTTACTGAGGTAGGGTTTTTGTTCACGAAAGACAAACTGGAGGATAGAAACCGAGAACCTGCGTCCATCCCGCTAGCCGCTATATTCCGATAGTATGAAAGCAGGGGTGACCGGATGATATCCTTCGGGATCGGTTTGGTCAGCAACTGATGGGGGAATCGGCGAAGCCGACGGCGGCGCCGAAGCAAAAATAGGAGGGATCATATGGAGCCCGTAGTGCAGCCTGCAACAAGGCCGGTCAAAAGAAAAAGCGGCCTGCGTGACCAGAAATACCGTTTGTTTTTGTATGCGCTTCCTTTTCTTATTCTGGTCTTGATTTTCAGTTATTTTCCGCTGTACGGCTGGGTTTACGCCTTTTTCAATTTCCGTCCCGGCTTTTCACTGGCGAATTCGGAGTTTGTCGGTCTCAAATGGTTCCGGTCCATTGTTTCCAACCCGACCCAAACCAAAGAAGTCATCCGCGTCATGAAGAATACCTTCGCCATGAGCGGCCTGGGTATTGTCACTTCCGTGTTTCCGGTAATCTTCGCCATCCTGCTCAGTGAAATCAGAAGCACCCGGTACAAGAAGCTGGTGCAGGTTTTGACCACGCTGCCGAACTTTATCAGCTGGGTTCTGGTTTACTCGATCGCTTTCATGATGTTCTCCGTGGACAGCGGCATCGTAAACAAGGTTTTGATTGACCTCGGAATTCTGGATAAAGGCGTAAACTTCCTGGCTTCGGACAGTCACACCTGGCTCAAGATGACCCTGTGGGGCATGTGGAAAGGGCTTGGCTGGGGAGCGATCATGTACATTGCCGCAATCACCTCCATCGACCAAGAGCTGTATGACGCCGCCAAAGTGGACGGAGCCGGCCGCTTCCGGATGATCTGGCACATTACCGTTCCGGGCATCATGCCGACATATTTCGTTCTTCTTCTGCTGTCAATCGCCAACTTTATCAATAACGGCATGGAACAGTTCTTTGTTTTCCAAAACGCGATCAACAAGGACCACATTGAAGTACTGGACCTTTATGTCTATAACGTCGGGATGCTTGGCGCCAGCTTCTCCTTCGCCACCGCGATCAGTATGCTGAAATCCCTGATCAGTATCGTTTTGTTGTTCTTCGCAAACGGCTTGTCCAAGCTGGTCCGGGGAGAATCCATCATTTAGGAGGGGCGTATATGCGCAGCAAACTTGGCGACCGGACATTCAACATCATCAACTATACGCTGTTCGGTCTGTTTACCCTGATGTGCGTGTTTCCGTTTTACTATCTCTTTATCAACACCATCAGCAACAACGATTTGAGCTCCCGGGGGCTTGTCACCTTTTGGCCGAAGGAAATTCACTTCAGCAATTATATTGAGGTGCTGAAGCTGAAAGGGCTCGGCCAGGCGACGCTGGTCTCGGTCGGCCGGACCGTCATCGGCACCGTTCTTACGGTTCTCGGCTCCGCATTTCTCGGCTTCCTGTTCACAAAACGGAAGATGTGGGGACGTCGCTTCTGGTACCGGTTCGTCGTCATCACGATGTACTTTAACGCCGGGATTATTCCGTGGTTTATCATCATGATGAACCTGAATCTGACGAACAACTTCCTGGCTTACATTCTTCCGACGATCGTTTCTCCTTTCTATATCATTCTGGTCAAAACCTTTGTGGAATCCATCCCCGAGGTTTTGCAGGAATCGGCGGAGATGGACGGCGCGGGCATCATGACCCTGTTCATCAAGATCGTATTTCCGCTCATCACGCCCATTCTCGCCACCATCGCCATTTTTGCCGCAGTCGGCCAGTGGAACTCGTTCATCGATACGGTGTTCCTGATGACGGACTCCAAGTATTACACCCTGCAATTCGTCCTGTACAAATATTTGAACGAATCGACATCACTCGCTGCCATCATTCGGAATTCCCAGGGCTCCGCCAATATGGACCTGACCAATATGCAAACGGCCACATCCATACGAACCACCGTATCCATGATCGTGGTGCTGCCCATTCTCTTCGTTTATCCGTTCTTCCAGCGTTATTTTGTCAAAGGCATCATGATCGGCGCGGTAAAAGGCTGAGACGGATACGGACACGGATTGAAGGAGGTGGTCGGCACAAGCAGCGGGCATCGCAACGAAAACGAATTGCTTAGGTTGGGCTGGTATTAAAAAAGGGAGGCGAAAATTTTGAGTAAAACCAGAAAAATAGGGTCTTTGCTTTTGGCAAGCGCTTTGGTGATGAGTTCGGCCGCCTGTTCCAAAGATAACGAGGCAAGCTCTCCATCCCCTTCGGCTTCGGGAACAGCGACGTCGAGCGCCGAGCCGGCAGCCAACCGGGAAGAACTCACCATTGACGTATTCAGCATGCTGTCCAACTTCTCGGGTGAGCAAACCGGCTGGTTTGCGAAAGTGGTCAAGGACAAGTTTAACCTGAACCTGAATATCATTTCCTCCAACCTGGAAGGCGGCGGAGACGTAAAATTCAACGCCATGATGTCCTCCGGCGATTTGGGTGACCTGGTGGTATTCGGCGACGACGGCCAAAAATACCGGGATGCTATCTCGGCGGGCATGCTGGTGGACTGGACAAAGGACGGTCTGCTGGACACCTACGGGAAGAATATTTTGAAATACGCCCCCAAGGCGATCGAGAAAAACAAAACCAACTTCGGCAACGGCTCGAGCGTGTACGGCATCGGCTTTGACGTAGGCGAAGAAAAGCCCGGTCCTTCCGAAGCCAAGGAATTGAACTACCACCCGAACCTTCGTTGGGACCTGTATGAGAAGATCGGCAAACCGGAAATCAATAAGATGGAAGATTACTTGCCGGTGCTCAAGAAAATGCAGGAAGCCGAGCCGAAGAGCGAATCCGGTCGGCCGACGTACGCCTTCTCCATGTGGGCGGATTGGGACGGCAACATGATGATGCTGGCAAAGGCCTGGGCCGGCCTGCACGGCTTTGACGAAACCGACGGCTTCAGCCCCGGCGGCTTCAGCCTGATCTCCGCGGACGAAGAGAAGGTTCAAGGCATTCTGGATGAAGACGGGTACTACCTGCGCGCATTGAAATTTTACTTCGACGCCAACCAAATGGGCCTTGTCGATCCGGACTCCCTGACGCAAAAATTCGATGACGTCACCAACAAAACGAAAGACGGCCAGGTGCTGTTCTCCATGTTCTCCTGGGGCGACGATACCTACAATACGCCGGAAAGACTGGCGGAAGGCAAAGGGTTCGAGCTGGTTCCGTTCAAAGAAGAAAGAGCCTATTCGTACGGCTTTGATCCCTACGGCGGAAACCGGATCTGGGCGATCGGCTCAAAGGCCGAGCATCCGGAGCGGATTATGGAATTCCTCGATTGGCTGTACAGCCCGGAAGGCACCATGATCGCCAACAACGGTCCGGAGGGGCTGGCTTGGGAACTGAAGGACGGCAAACCGGTTCTGACCGAGTTTGGCGAGCAGGCATTCCCGGCCAACGACACGCCGGTTCCGGACGAATTCGGCGGCGGCACCTGGAAGGACGGCCGCAACCAAATCAACAACACCACCTTCAAAATGACGGCTACCAACCCGGAAAACGGCGAGCCGTATGACTACAACCTGTGGTCTTCGACGCTGGCCAAAGCCCCGAACAAGATGGTCGAAAACTGGCGTGCGGCTATGGGCGCCAATACGCCGAAGGAATACCTGGAAAAGAACAACCAGCTGGCAATCGTGAAGCCGCTCTTCACCGGTACCGCTCCGGAAATCATGAGCACCGATCTGGAGCAAATCCGCGGTCAGGTGGCAACGGTTATCAAGCAATACTCCTGGAAAATGGTGTTTGCGAAAGACCAGGCCGAATACGACAGCCTGAAAAAGGAAATGATCGAAAAGTCCAAGGGCCTCGGCTACGACGATGTGCTGGCATGGAACATCGAGCAAAACAAGAAAACCTTTGAATACCGGAAAGCGGCCAAATAACCTCTTGGCAACGTTCCAACAAAGCTAATGGTAAACAAGAAAGAATGCGGCCCCCTCGCCGCATTCTTTCTTTTTCTTGAACCTCATCCTATCAAATGATAAATTAACTATATAAAGATAATAGGCAGGAAGATGGTGTTTCCGTTGGCTGGACATTCATTTGAGCGAGGCAGCCGGCCGGCGAAATCGCTCCGCCGGACGCTCGCCTTCTATTTGGTGATCGATTCCCTTTTGCCGCTCCTGCTGGTAGGTATTCTTGCTTATGCCTCCGTGTATTCCGTCTTGTCCACTAAAGTGAGCAGCGGGATAAACGCCAGTTTGAAGCTGGAGGCGGCAAATCTTGAAAACGCTATCAAAAATCTCGATTTCGCTTCCAAGCAGTTTGCCCTGGACGGCCAGTTTGTAAACGAAGTGTCCGGCTATCTGCAAGAAGGGGAAGTCCTCCAGAAAGCGCAAATTCTGAAGTCCATCCAGGAGAAAATCAATCTGGTCAATTTCACGAACCCTTATCTGGGGCTGACCGCTTATGTCCAGCCGGACGCTCCCGAGCCGGTGCTGTTTACGAACCTTAGCATCAAGGATGATTTTAACCGCGACCGGCTTCCTCCGTTCATCCAATACAACGGCGCCGCTTATTACGGCCCCCATCCGACCCAATACAGCTCCCGCAGCAAGCTGGTATTATCGGAAATGCGGTACATGCGCGTGAAGAACGAATATCCCGTCTTTGTTTACCTGGAAACCGACTACAGTCTGTTTGAAAATATTCTGAACGATGAATCCTACGGGATGAAGGTCGCCCATGTTCTGGTCAATGACCATAACGAAATTGTGTACACGGATGACGCCGAGCTGCCGGAGGCGGTAAAGAATGCCGCGGCGGAGGAAGAAGACGATTACCGGAAGACGGGCGGGCACCACCTTTTCCGCTACAAAAGCCAGCAGGGCTGGCAGCTGATCACTTCGGTGAGCGGGTCGACTTTTAACAGCGAAATGTATGACTGGATCAAAACGATGATTGTGATGATCGCGGCGACACTTGTGTTTGCCATTGTTTTGGCCTGGATGATCTGGAAGCAGTTCTACCGTCCCCTGCGAAACGTCAATGCGGAAATTGTCCGCATGGTGGATAATCGGACCCAACCGGTCAAATATACCAATGTCGAGGAATTTGACTTTCTGCTCGGCAATTTTCAAAAGATGAAAGACGAAATCAACGTGCTGATCGAAGCGGTAAAAACCAATGAAAAGGAAAAAGGGCGCTTTGAAATCGAAAAGCTGCTGAGCCAGATCAATCCCCATTTCCTTCACAACACGCTGAACACGGTGCAATGGCTGGCCCGGATGAACGGGCAAAAGGACATTGACCGGCTGGTGACGCTGCTGATCAAAGTGCTACACTATAACCTGGGCAAGAAGAGTCTTATTGTAACCATTAAGGATGAAATCGAAGCCGTGCGCAATTACATGGAGCTGCAGCGGATCCGGTACGACTACGAATTCGAGTTCCAGGTGGATGCGGAGGAGGAAACGATGAACGTGGCCGTTCCCCGCTTCCTGCTGCAGCCGCTCGTGGAAAACGCCATTTATCACGGAGCGAGCGACCGGAAGGGACAGCTGGACATCTCGATCCGGCTGTCCGGTCCCGACCGGGTTCTGGTGACGGTGGAGGACAACGGCAACGGCATGGACCCGGAAACGGCCGCCAAAATCTTTACGGACGACGAAGCGGGCCGTAAAAGCGGACTTGGCATCGGCCTCTCTTATGTGTTTCGCATGCTGAAGCAGTTTTACGGGGAGCGAATGAAGCTGCAAATCGAAAGCGAGCCCGGCAAGGGAACCCTGGTTTCCATTGTCATTCCCAAGCTTGGAAAGGAGCACTTCGATGATTAGAGCCATTGTTGTCGACGACGAGAAGCTGGTGCGCAAAGGCTTTATTTCCATGATGAATTGGGCCGCGTTCGATATTGTGATTGTTGGGGAGGCCTCGGATGGCCATTCCGCTCTGGAGCTCTTGAAGCAGACCGGGGCCGAGCTGCTCTTTGTGGACATCACCATGCCGGGGATGTCCGGCTTTGAACTGATCCGTCTGGTCCGGCAGCAGTTCCCGCTTGTGCGGTCCGTGGTGCTTACCTGTCACCATGAATTTGAATATGTGCAGGAAGCGCTGCGTTTGGGAGCGATCGATTACATTGTGAAAACGCTCCTGGAAACGGAAAACGCGGACGATACGATCGCGCGGATTGTCGAGCGTTTCCGTTGGGAGGAAGCGTCCATGGCCGCCGTTTCCCATGGAAACCCGGCGAAGCCCGCCGCCGCTTCGTCCTGTCTTGTCTTTCGGCCGCTTGCTTCGGAAGCCGACAAGAGCGAGCTGTTTCAGCTGACGGCCGTGCGCTGCAATCCGTTTGTCCAGCTGGACCGGCTCGAGATGGTGCCGCTCGTCAATCCGGTGACCCGGGAGGAGCTGGGCCGGGATATGTCGCGGACTCTTTTGGACCGCTGGCAGATCGCCCTGGTGACCGGAATCGAAGGGCATCCGATGGAAGAGGTCAAGCAGAGCCTGCGGGACCGGCTGGAAAATGCCCTTTATTATCAGGAGGATCAAACCCCGCCGGTCGTTGTCGATTACGCGCGGCTTTCCCGGTTTGCCCCGGCGGGCGCGAACGAGGCCGGGGAATGGAACCGTTTGTTCGGCGATCTGAAGTGGACTCTTTTTCCTGGTGACTGGCAGGCCATGATCCGCAAAGCGGAAACGGAGCACCCGTCCGCTGCCGCTTTGCGTTCCTTCGCGGAATCCCTGTGCAAGGAATGGGAAGGCGTTTTGGTAAGCCCCGCCGAAGCCGAACAGCTGCGGGCGGCCGCCTTGCGCTGCCGGACCTGGCAAGGGCAGAAGGAATGGTTCCGCCGCTTCTCCAACAATGTCCAGGGACGGATGCTGGAGCTGGGCTTTTCCAAAGAAGTGATGCTGTGCCTGATCGGGGCCATGGTCTACATGAAGGAAATGGTCTGCCACAAGATTACGCAGGCGGAAGTGGCCGACAAGGTGAAAATGAGCCGCAGCTACTTCAGTCAGTGCTTCGCACGTTTTGCCGGCGAACCCTTTAATGTCGTGCTTCGGTCGATTCGGATGGACCGGGCCAAAATCTATCTGCTGGAAAGCGACACGCCGGTTTACGAAATCGCCTTGGCGGTGGGATTTGAAGACGACAAATATTTCAGCAAGCTTTTTCGGGAGCTTGTCGGGAAATACCCGACGGAATTCCGTCTGATGGGCGGAAAGCCGTACTGACGGGAACGAGAAGGCCTCCGGCCAGCCGGCAGGGGAAACGAACGAAACGCAGCAGCGTGCGATACGGCAAAGGAGGGGTCGGGTGAAAAGGAGGTTGTTCCTATTGGCTTGTTTGGCGGTGATGCTGTTTACCGCTTGCACGGGCAACGACGTGAAGCCGCCAAGCTTGCGCAGCGAGACGCCGCCGTCCTTTTCCGCTGGGGAGGAAGCGGCCTTCGGCCGGTTTCCGGAGCCGGTCACCCTCCGAATCGGGCTCTACATTCCGGTTTTGGACAACAACCCGGTCATCCCGTATATCGAAAAGCTGACCAATATCCGGGTCGTGCATCCCTGGGAGGCCGAAGGAGAGGAGGCCTACGCGCAAAAGATCGACCTGGCCATCGCCAGCCGCGACCTGCCCGATGCGATGGTGGTCAGCCGGGAGCAGCTGAACACGCTGATCAAAGCCGATCTAATTCAGGACTTGTCTTCGGTTTACAGCGAGTACGCCTCCCGGCTGGTGAAGGATATCTACGATTCGACCAATGGAGCGGTCCTGGCGCAAGCTTCCCGCGAAGGAAAGCTGTACGGGCTGCCCAATGTCGCCATCGAAGCGGACTTTGCGACCCTGCTGTGGCTGCGCCGGGACTGGCTGGAGAAGCTGAACCTGGCCCCTCCCCGGACGCTGGACGATTTGGAGCGGATTCTTCAAGCGTTTGTCGAACAGGACCTCGACGGTGACGGCAAGAAGAACACGACAGGGCTGCCCGGCTACAAAATGCTGGTATACGGGCAAAAGCCGTTCATCGGCGGGTTTGATGCGGTCTTCAACAGCTACGGAGCGTTTCCCAAGCTTTGGGTTCGCGATGAATCGGGCCGGGCCGTGTACGGCTCCATTCAGCCGGAAAATAAAGCGGCCCTTGCCAGACTGGCGGACTGGTACAAACGCGGCTTGATCGATCCCGAATTTATCCTCAACAAAACCGTGGAGACCGACATTCTCGAAAACCGGTCGGGCGCCTTTTTCGGTCCCTGGTGGGCGCCTTATTGGCCGCTTGGGGATTCCTTGTCCAAGGACGAAAATGCCGAATGGCGGGCATACGCGGTGCCGCTTCAGGACGATGGCTCCTTTCGCGCTCATCTGGAGCCCGTTTCGGACCGTTATTTCGTCGTCCGCAAAGGGTACCCTTACCCGGAAGCGGCGGTCAAGCTGCTCAATGTGCTCACCCGGCTGGAGCGGAAAGAAGACCCTCACACGGAGGACGTCAAAAAGCTGGAGCAGCAGGCCACAAGCAACGATCTTTTGCTGCACAACTACTATCCGATCGACCTGCTACTGGATTATTCGGACGGCGTGACGAAGCGGTACAAGGAAATGGAGGAGGTGCGGGCCGGCAAAAAGAAGCCCAACGACCTCCCGGCCGAGACCCGCCTGCTGTACGAACGAATCAACCAGGAGGAGGAAGCGCTCCGGCAGCAGCCGGATGCCTGGGCGGATGCGCTTGCTTATGATTTCGGCGTCAAGACCCTGCAGAATACGCGGCTGGACAAGTCCCTCAGCGCCTTCTCCGGAACGACGCCGGCGATGGAAACCGGCTGGGGGCCGCTTGAGCGGCTGGAGAATGAAACCTTCCTGAAGATCATCACCGGGCAGCTTCCCGTCGACGCCTTCGATTCGTTTGTCAGCGAATGGAGAAGGTCGGGCGGCGATGACATTACCGCCGAAGTGAACGAAGCTGTTTCCCGCTGATGGACGAATAGGATGGTACGGCGGCCGAGCTTACACCGGGCCGCCTCCCGGCGTTGGGGAAAGGCTGCTGCGGTATTCGCCGGGACTTTGCCCCGTAAGCTTTTTAAACACCTTACTAAAATATTTTTTATCCGCAAAGCCGACCATTTGCGAAATCTGATCCAGCCGCAGATGGGGATTGTCCAGCAGCAGCTTGGCCTGCTCGATGCGCACCCGGCTGATGTAATCGGACAGATTCTCTCCGTACTCCTGCTTGAATTTCCGGGATATATACTCGCGGCTCAGGAAGAACCGGTCCGCGATCTCCTGCAGCGACAGATGGCTTTGGTAGTGGCGGCGAACGTAGGCCTCAATGTCCGCAATCACATGCCGCTCTTTGCCGGCCCCGCGGGAGACGCCGCGCATGACGGCGGTCAAGCCCGCGAGCCAGGCGCGTTCCCAGGCGCAGAAGTCCAGCCTGCCGTCCTCCGCGAGCGGAGCGGTTTCCGCAGCAGCGGCTTGCGCCTCCGCTGCGGCAGGGTCTTCCGGCTCGCTTGCGCCAAGCTCCTGCGCCCAGCGGGACCGCAGCAACTCGTATTCGTGCTGCCAGGCGCGGAACTGCTCCAGGGTGACCGCCGAAAGCCCGCGCACGTCGGCAAACCAGCGCGCGAGCGCGGCGGCCAGCTGCTTTTCGCCGCCTCCCGCGAGCGCGGCCTGCAGCGGCTCCGCGCAGTCGGATAGCCGGGGCACGCGCTCGCGGGAGACGGCGCCGGAGGGACTGAAGCGGTGCACGGGGCCGCCGGGCAGCAGCAGGTTGCGCCGGTCCAGCGCAAGCCTGGCTTCGCCGAGCGATCCGGCAAGCCCGGCCGGCGCCTTCTTCTCCGAGCCGAGGCCGAATTGGCAGGAGCCGCCGAGCGTGTTCCGGATGCCTTTGTCGATCCGCAGCAGCAGGCTTTCGGCTTCCGGAAGCTCCCGCCAGAGCAGCAGCACGATTTCGCCCGGGCGGTTCCGGTTGCGGAAGGCAAACCCGCGCCCCGTCCGGCGGATGAATTCATTGCAGATGTTCGCCAGGGAAAAGGCCAGCAGGTCCAGACCGCTGGCGAATTTGCGTCTGACGGGGGCGCTGGCCGTATCCATCGCCAGAACGGCAATCCGGCAGGCGGCGTTGTCCAGTTCGACGCCGAACTCCCGCTTCAGCGGCTCGCGGATCGAACGGATATAGCCCGGCTCGATCAGCAGCTCGGAAAACATGCTGTCCCAATACACCGGCTTGATCTCATTGATCTCGCGGATGGCGAGCCGGTTCTCCTCGCGGTTTTTATCCACGGCCCGGCGGCTTTCCACCGCCCGGGCGACCGCCTCCTCCAGCTGCTCGGGGTCGATCGGCTTCAGCAGATAATCCAAGCCCCCATACTTCACCGTTTTTCGGACAAACTCAAAATCGTCATGGCCGCTGATGACCACGGTCCGCGCGTCGGGCGCATTCGTTTGCAGCCATTCCAAAAACGCGGTGCCGTGCATTTCCGGCATGATCATATCGGTAAAAACCAGCTCCGGGCTTTCGCTTTGCATGATGGCCGCGGCGGTCTTGCCGTCGGGCGCCTCCAGGATGGTCTCCACCCCGTATTTCGTCCAGTCCACCAGAAGCCGGACGGCTTCCCGCACATGTTTTTCGTCATCCACGATCAGCACCTTCATGCCGCGGTTCCTCCTTTCCGGCCGGTATTTTCAGGGTGACTGAAAACCCCGCCGGCATCCGGTTGTTCAATTCCATGCTCATGCTGTCGCCAAACAGCAGCTCCAGCCGCGACCGGACGTTGGACAAGCCGATTCCCGACGATCCGCCGGCTTCGCCTCCGCCCTCCGGTTCCGCTTCCGGCCTGCGCTCTCCCGCGCCTCCGGCTCCGGGCCCTTCCGCCTCGGACATGACGCCGGGAATGGCCGGTGCGGCGGTTGCCTTCCGCAGCCGGTCCAGTGCGGCCGGGGGAACCCCCGGTCCGTTGTCCGCCACCTCGATCCAGGCCGAGCCGTCCGCCAGCCGGCAGGTCACGGCCAGCTCCTTGCGCCCTCCCGTCCGGGAGAAGGCGTGCTTGAACGCATTTTCCACGAGCGGCTGCAGGGTCATCTTCGGCACCCGAACGCCGGCCGCCGCAGGATCAAGCACGAGGCGGACATCCAGCTCCTCGCCAAAACGCTGCCGCTGGAGGTCCAGGTACGCTTTCGTGTAGTCCATCTCCGCCGCCAGCGTGACGACGGATTCGCTTGTGTTCATGCCGTAGCGCATCATCTTGCCGAGCGAGGCGACAAGCGAATATACCTCCCGGTCGCCGTGCTGGAGGGCGAGGGTCCCGATCGATTGCAGCACATTGTTCATAAAGTGCGGGTTGATCTGCGCTTGCAGCGCCTTCAGCTCGTTCGTTTTGTTGGCGATTTGCAGCCGGTATTCCCGCAGAATCAAGTGGTTGATCGTCCGCATCATCGTCCGGAACCGGCGGCTCAGCATCGCCAGCTCGTCGGTGCCGCCCACATCGATATCCACGTCGAACTGGCCTTCCTGAATCCGGTTCATGTAATGGGCCAGCCTTCGGATCGGATTGGTGAAGCGGAGCGAAATCCAGACGGTCGCCGCGACGGCGACGATCAGGAAAAAGCTGAACACCGCCGTATTAATCCGGGTCATCTGGCGGGCGCTCAGAAAGAGCCGGTCATAGGAAATCCGCTTGACCAGCGTCCATTCGGCCGGGATGCCGCCGAGGCGCTCATACAGGACGAGGCCGGAGAACGCATCGTCCTTCAGCTTGTAGCTTCCATTCGCCTCCGGCCGGGCCGCCAGCTTCTTTGCCCAGTCGGCGGATAACCGGGTGCCGATCTCCTCCGCACGGGGCGAGTAGACGATCATGCCGTCCTTGTCGAGCAGAAACACCTCTTCCTTGCCGGCGGTATACAGCTGGGCGCAAAGCGAAGAGATGAACGCCGGGCTGACGTCAAGGGCGATAACACCGAGCCGCTTCTTGGCCAGCGCGTTGTAAATCGTGCGGTAAAAGGTCAGCACCGGCTCGTCGGGAATCGGTACATTGTAGCGCAGCCCGTACGTATGCATCGGATGCGGCGGCATAAGAAGAATTTCCTCGGGCCAGCGCGGAGGCTGAAACGCCGACAACGGATCGCGCGTGATGGCAAAGTTGTTCCGCTGCAGCGCAAAGCTCTGTCCGGTGTTCTCCATATACAAATAAACCTGCCGGGTATCCAGCACCGAAAAGCTGATCGACTGCATGGCGCGGTTGACCTCGTTGCGCAGGGCCCACCAGGAGGACGGCGATTCCTCGTTTGCCGAACGGTCAAGCTCCAGAAACAGGTCCTGGTCGTAATAAACGGCAAGGGTGGCCTTTTCCAGCGTCTGCAGGTAGTTTTCAATGTTGGTTTTTCCCTGAAAAAGCAGATCGGTGTTGGTGGAAACGGCCTCCTCGGAAATGCTGTTCCGGATAAAAAAATGCGAGATCACCATCGAGATGACGATCGGAATCAGCATGGCGGCGAGAAGCACCGCAATCAGTTTGTTGCGTATGCTCGACCGGAACATGGAGCGGGCTCCTTTTCGCAAAATAAAGGGGATTCGCTTTCATACTAACACAGTTCGCCCGGAGATCAATATATTCCACCCAACGAGTCAAACGCGTTGGTTTCGCGGGATGGTTGCGCTTTCATATACTGAACCTGTACCCGGTAACGGGTTGTGCAGCGACGACATAACCGAAAGGGGGAGT
Organism: Gorillibacterium sp. sgz306347; assembly: GCF_059735245.1. Taxonomy (NCBI): domain Bacteria; kingdom Bacillati; phylum Bacillota; class Bacilli; order Caryophanales; family Paenibacillaceae; genus Gorillibacterium; species Gorillibacterium sp. sgz306347. Next base: position 9,816 of record NZ_JCAPET010000004.1, on the reverse strand, counting down.
ATCCTTGAACCGGAAATTAATTCGCACCTGGATGCATCAGTGGGTTTTCGTCGGACCGGCTCTTTTGTTCTTTCTTTTGATTGTGGCGGTCCCGTTCCTCATGACGCTTTACTACTCCTTTACCGATTGGGACGGCATCGGCACCCACGCTCCAAAATGGGTCGGTTTCGACAACTTCCGGACGATCTTTACGGACGATCCCGATTTTCGCCATTCCTTCTGGTTTACCGTCCGGTTTTCCCTGGCCGAGATCGTGCTGACGAACCTCGTCGGCTTTGGTCTTGCGCTCCTGCTGACGCAGGCGCTCAAAAGCCGCAACCTGCTGCGGACGGTGTTCTTCATGCCGAACGTCATCGGCGGCCTGCTGCTCGGCTTCATCTGGCAGTTCATTTTCGTCAAGGGCTTTGAAACCGTCGGCAGCCTGACCGGCTGGTCGTTCTTTCAATTGCCCTGGCTCGGCGACGCGCCGACCGCCTTTTGGGGCATTGTAATCGTCAGCGTCTGGCAGGGTGCGGGTTACCTGATGGTCATTTACATCGCCGGCCTCAGCAACGTTCCGAAGGAGCTGAAGGAGGCGGCCCGGATCGACGGGGCGAGCCGCTGGCAAATGCTGCGCTCGATTACGCTGCCGCTGATCATGCCTTCGATCACGGTTTGTCTGTTCCTGACCATTTCCTGGGCCTTCAAAATGTTCGACCTGAACCTGTCGCTCACCAAAGGCGGACCGTTCGGCTCCACCGAATCCGTGGCGCTGAACATTTACCAGGAAGCGTTCCGCAACAACCGCTTCGGGTTGGGAACGGCGAAGGCGCTGATCTTCTTCGTTATTGTCGCCTTGATCTCGCTGGCGCAAGTCATGTTTACGAAGAAAAAGGAGGTGGAGGCGTGATGCGTGAGCAAACGGTGCGGACAGATGCGCGTCCATCGGATGCGGCGCGGGCTTCGCGCAGGGTGAAGACAGGCCGGACGCTCCGGCTGGCCGGTTTGGAGATCTTCGCCATTTTGCTCGGGCTTCTGTTCCTGGTTCCCTTTTACTTCGTTCTGACCAACTCGTTCAAGCCGATCGGCGACCTGCTGGCCAACACGGCGAATCTCCCGCAGTCGTTCTATCTGGACAATTACAGCCGCGTTTGGGAAATCATGCAGTTTCCGTCCGCCTTTGTGAACTCGCTGCTGATCACGATCATGAGCAACCTTGGCCTGGTGGTCATCAGCTCCATGGCGGCCTACCGGATGGTGCGGACTCCGACGAAGCTGAACAACGCGCTGTTTGTCTGCTTTGTCGCCGCCATGGTGGTGCCGTTTCAATCGATCATGCTGCCGCTGATCAAGGTAGCCGACACCGTCGGACTGATGAACAGCCACTGGGGGCTCGCCGTCTGCTACTTCGGGTTTGGCGTGTCCCTGAACATTTTCCTCTACCACGGCTTTATCAAAGCGATTCCCCGGGAGGTAGAGGAGTCGGCGGTGGTGGACGGAACGAACGCGTACGGCCTGTTCTGGCGGATCGTGTTCCCGCTCCTGAAGCCGATGACGATCACCATTGTTCTGCTCAACAGCCTCTGGATCTGGAACGATTTCCTGCTGCCGTCGCTGGTTCTGAACAATCCGGAGCTGCGGACCATCCCGCTTGCGACTTACTCCTTTTTCGGGCAATATACAAAACAATGGGATCTGGCGCTGGCGGGCCTGGTACTCGGGGTTTTGCCGATCGTCCTCTTTTTCCTGCTGCTGCAAAAGCATATCATCGAAGGCATCACGGCGGGCTCGGTCAAAGGCTGAAGGTCAATATATTGCCTGCAAGCTTGGTTATTAGCTGAAGGTCAATATCTTGCACCCGGTTGTTCAATTCCTTCGGTTTTCCGGCGAACCGCCAAATTATACAATGAAAGCGCATACGAAAGACTGGACTTTTAGAGTTAAAAAAGGGAGGCTTTTGCATGAAAACGAAAAAGATTGCCGGGGTAGCCGTATCCGCTTTGCTCGCGCTGACCATGCTCGCCGGTTGCGGCTCCAAAGAGGCTGCTCCCGATGCTTCGGGCGGCTCGGGGGCGTCGGGCAAGGACGTGACGATCAAGATGTTCCAGTTCAAGGTGGAAATCGCGGAACCGCTCGGCAAGCTGATCGCCGAATACGAAAAAGAACACCCGGGCGTCAAAATCAAGGTGGAGACGGTCGGCGGCGGCGCGGACTACGGCGCGGCGCTGAAAGCCAAGTTCAATTCCGGCGACAAGCCCGATATTTTTAACAACGGCGGGTTTTCCGACCTGAAGCTGTGGCAGGACAATCTGGAGGATCTTTCGGGCGAGCCGTGGGTAAAAGACCTGGCCAAAGGAGCGGCCGAGCCGATGACCGGCGAAGACGGCAAGCTGTACGGCATGCCGCTGAACCTGGAGGGGTACGGGTTCCTGTACAACAAGGAGCTGTTTGAAAAAGCGGGCATTACGGAAACGCCCAAAACGATCAGCCAGCTGGAGGAAGCCGCCAAGAAGCTGGAAGCGGCGGGCATCACGCCTTTTGTGAACGGCTACGGCGAATGGTGGGTGCTCGGTAACCACTTTGCCAACCTTCCGTTTGCTTACCAGCAGGACCCGAATGCCTTCATCGCCGGCCTGAACGACGGCTCGCAGAAAATGCCGGGCAACGAGCAGTTCGAGAACTGGGTAAAGCTGCTTGACCTGACGCTGAAATACGGCAATAAAAATCCGCTGCAAACCGATTACAAAACGCAGGTGACCGACTTTGCCACCGGCAAGGCCGCCATGACGCAGCAGGGCAACTGGACGCAGCTGGAGATTTCGCAAACGAACCCGGACATTCAGGTCGGCTTTATCCCGATGCCGGTCAGCGACGACGAAGCCGCTAACGACAAGCTGTTCGTCGGCGTACCGAACAACTGGGTCATCAACCGCAACTCGGAAGTGAAGGAAGAAGCGAAGGAATTCCTGAACTGGCTCGTCACCTCGGAAACGGGCAAGCGTTACATCACCGAGGAATTCAAGTTTATCCCGGCGTTCACCACAATTCAGGCGGGCGAAGGGGTGCTCGGTCCGCTGGCCGACGACATCATGGCCTATACCAAGGACGGCAAAGTGCTGACCTGGAACTGGTTTAAGTTCCCGGGCGGCGAGGCGTCCAGCAAAAAATTCGGCGATGCGCTGCAAAGCTACGTGGCGGGCCGCTCCGACAAGGATGCGCTGTTCCAGGAGATGCAGGATACGTGGGATAAGTTGAAATAACGGCTTTCAGGTTTTCCGGCGCGACGCTCCATTCGGGGCACGCGCCGGTTTTTTTGCCAAACGGGCTTGCAAGAGACGGGACGTTTCGGGTAAAATAACAGCAACTTATACCAGGAGGTGAGACAGGAGATGAATCTCGAATCGGTGAACAACCGGGTGAGCCAGCTTCCCATCGCGATGGCTGGCATCGTTCATGGCAAAGCGGAATACGGGAGAGGTCTGTCCAAAAAACCCTATACCGCATCGCCATTCGAGAGAAAACTCCTGCCTTAGCCTCTGACGGAACGATCGTGAGAGCCGTGGGATTATTCCCGCGGCTCTTTTTTGCGTACCCGAAGGAAAAGGCCGGAGATCCAAGGGAGGATCATCCGATGATTATCGCAAGCTGCCAAAACGTGCAAAAATACCACGGTGCCCAAAAGGTGCTGGACAACATCACATTCGAAATTCATGAAGGGCAACGGGCGGCCCTGATCGGCGTTAACGGAAGCGGCAAATCGACGCTGCTTCGCCTGATCGCCGGGCTGGATGCGCCGGACGGGGGAACCGTCGCCATCGCCAAAGGAACAAAGCTCGGCCACCTGGCGCAAATCCAGGCCGACCGGGAGGAGACGACTGTTTACGAGGTGCTCGCTTACGGCTGCCGGGAGCTTTTGGAGCTTCAAACCGGAATGAACGAGCTGGAGCGGCAGATGAGCGAGCCCGAAGCGCTGGCGGACGCCGGACGGCTGGAGCGGCTTCTCGCTCAATACGCTTCGCTGCAGGAAGCCTTCGAGCGGGAGGACGGCTACGGGCTGGATGCCCGCATCCGGCAGGTTGCGGCGGGACTCGGCGTAAGCGAGGAGCGGTTCGGCGGCGCGTTTCAGCCGCTCTCGGGCGGGGAGAAAACGAAGGTGGCGCTTGCCGCGCTCCTGATTGGCCGCCCGTCGCTGCTGCTTCTGGACGAACCGACCAACCACCTTGACCTGGACGGAGTGGAGTGGCTGGAGGACTTCTTGGCCTCTTACGCGGGAACCTGCCTGATCGTGTCCCACGACCGGCGGTTTTTGGACCGCGTGGCGACCAAAACCGTCGAGCTGGAGGACGGCGAAGCGATCGAGTACCTCACCAATTATTCGGGGTACGTCAAGGAAAAGGAAGAGCGGCTTCTGAAGGAATTCGCGGATTACCAGGAGCAGCAGAAAAAAATCAAAAAGATGAAGGAGACGATCCGTCAGCTTCAGGAATGGGGAAGGATCGGGGCGAACGAGAAGTTTTTCCGCCGGGCGGCTTCAATGCAGCGGGCGCTGGACCGGATGGAGAAGCTGAAGCGTCCCGTGCTGGAGCGGAAAACCGCCGGCTTCGAATGGAAGGAGGCGGACCGCTCGGGCAAAAAGGCGCTTGTGCTGGAGGCGGTGCGCAAAGGCTTTGACGGACGCGAGCTGCTGGCCGGCGCCGACGGGGAGCTGGCGTACGGGGACAAAATTGTCCTGGTCGGGCCGAACGGCTCGGGCAAAACGACGCTTTTCCGGTTGATCCTCGGCGAAGTGGAGCCGGACGGGGGAACGGTCAAGCTGGGCGCGCAGGTGGCGATCGGCTATCTGGCGCAGGAGGAGCGTCCCGGGGACCGCAAGGAGAGCCTGCTGGACTACTTCCGGCGCGAGGCCGAACTGGAGGAAGGGGAAGCGCGCGGGCGGCTGGCCCGGTATCTTTTTTACGGCGCCGACACGTTCAAATCCGTGGCTTCGCTTTCCGGGGGCGAGTGGACGCGGGTGCGGCTCGCCCTGCTGATGGAACGGAAGCCGAACTTTCTGCTGCTTGACGAGCCGACCAACCACCTGGACATCGCCTCGCGGGAGGCGCTGGAGGAGACGCTCGATGATTTCCCCGGCACTATTCTGGCGATCTCGCACGACCGGTATTTCATTAACAAGCTGGCCTCCAAGGTGTGGGAGCTGCGCGCCGGCAAAGTGACCGCGTATCTCGGCAACTTTGACGAATACAAAGAAAAAAGCCGCGAGTTGGCGGAAAAGCTGCGTAATGCGGAGGAAGCGGGATTTGGCGATGGGGCTGGGCGGCGGCCAGGGGTGGTTGGTGCCGGCGGGAAAGGGTACGTGGCTGCTCCGGTGCGGAGATCGGAACCGGCCGAAGCAAATGTAGCCGGGAACGGAGCGGCTGCCGCTCCGAAGAGAGGGGCGGCCGCGTACGGAGCGAGTGCGGGTCGGGTAAAACCGGATAACCGCAGCGACGGAGAGGAGCGGAGTCTGGCGAAGCTGGAGGAGCGCATCCGGCTCGCGGAGGAGCGGGTAGCCGCGCTCGACGCCGCTTTGGCGGACCCGGCCCATGCGCTGGACCCGGGCAAGCTGGCCTCGCTGTGGAACGAGCATGCGGAGGCGCGGCAGGCGCTGGACGGCCTGTTCGAAAGCTGGATGTCCCTTCAGGCGGAAAAATAAGCCGGTTACGGCAAGCTGAATTCCGGCTCTACGCCTTGTCTGCGGCAATCAGGAGGAACATCGGCCGGCGAAATTCCTCCTCCCATTCGGCATTTTGCCGCAGCATGGCCTCCGTCGGCTCCAGCTCGGACAGACGCCGCAGCCGGAAGCCCGCCTCCAGCAGGGCGTTCAAATAAGCGGAGACGGTCCGGTGATACTTGACGACGTCGCTGTCAAGAAACCGCGTCATACGTTTGCCCTGCCGGTGATACCGGTCCAGCGGCCAATGCAGCTTTTGCCCTTCGGCTCCGTAGTGCCAGTCCTGGGCGGGCACCGCCGTGTAAACCGGGTGCTCGACGGAGAAAACGAGCGAGCCGCCGGGCGCAAGGAAGCGGTGAATGTTTTGCGCAAGCCTGCCGAAATCCTCAACGTAATGGAAGGCCAGCGAGCTGAGCACGACATCAAATGCGCCGTCTCCGAAATCGGCGTCTTCAATGGCGAGCCGCCGGTATTCAATCCCGGGGTCCGGCGTCATGGCTTTTGCCCGCTCCAGCATGTTTCCGGACAGGTCGATGCCGAGCACGGAACGGGCGCCCCGCTCGCGGGCATAACGGCAGTGCCAGCCGAAACCGCAGCCGAGGTCGAGCACCGCCTTATCCTTCAGCTCGGGCAAAAGGGAGCGGAACGCGCTCCATTCCCCGGCGGCTTCCAGACCGCCTGTGGAACGGGGCATTTGGCTGTATTTTTCAAAGAATGCCGGGTCGTCGTACTTGTTTTCTTTCATTGGAAAAGACCTCCTTCGGAAAAAAACGGATTGTTAAAATGCCGAGCGGCTCCAAGCTGTCGCCGGGAGGGAATCAAGCAGAAAAAGCTGCTTGCGGTTTGACGGCGGTCGCCGGATACGACGCTTGCTTTGCGAATGCCCGTTTCCTTTTTTCTACCAGTATAAGGGTGAAACTCGGCCGGAGAAAGTGAAACAGCCGATGCGCGGCTTGTGTCCGACGTACGCTCTGTGCGTGAGCAAGCTTGTGGAGTGCCGATGTCATGAGGGGGGAGAACCCTCTTAATTTGGGTGAACCAAGCGTGCTAAGTGAACCAAACGAGCTGAACAAAAACGTATCCGCCCGATTGAGAATGCCGGTAGACGGCGCGGCGGTTGGCGGCGGCATCGGTACCTGTGGTATGGTACGGTTAATACCGGGAAAAGAGAGGAGCATTCGGATTGAACGCAGTGCAAACGGCCCTTTTGTGGGGCGGCGGTGTCCTGGCCGTCCTGCTTCTCGCGCTTGCAGGCGCGGGGATTTACTTCTATAATTTCGCGATTTTGCGGCAGAAAAAAGAATTCCTGAACGACAACCCCGATCTGCAGAGCGGAGAAGGAACGGATAGCGGAGGCTGGCGGGAAGGACGGGAATGGCTGGAACGGATGCCGTACCGGAACGTAAGCTTGCGGTCCCGGGACGGCCTCGCTTTATGCGGCTATGAGCTGGACCCTCCGGTTCCGACGGGAAAAGCGGTCATTCTGGTTCACGGTTATTCCGGCCGGTCAAAGGAAATGGCGGTGTTCGCCCGTTTTTACCGGGAACGGCTCGGGTACCGGGTGCTGATGCCCGATCTCCGGGGGCATGGGGACAGTGAAGGGAACTACATCGGCTTCGGCTGGCACGACAGGCTGGATTTGATCGATTGGGTCCGGGACGCGGTCGGACGCTGGGGAGAAGACAGCGAAATTTTGCTGCACGGCATCTCCATGGGCGGCGGCACGGTGCTGATGACAAGCGGGGAAAAGCTACCGTCACAGGTAAAAGCGATTGTTTCCGACTGCGCCTACAGCTCGGTGGAAGGCATCCTGGCTTACCAAATGAAGCGGATGTTCAAGCTGCCCGCCTTCCCCTTGATTCCCGTCACGGGGCTCATCTGCAAGCTTCGGGCGGGTTATACGTTCCGCGAAGCCTCGGCGCTCCGCCAGGTGAGGAACGCCAAGGTACCGATTTTGTTTATTCACGGTATGGCCGACGATTTTGTTCCGACATCGATGGCGGAACCGCTTTACGAAGCGGCGGGCGGCGAAAAAGAGCTGCTGCTCGTTCCCGGGGCCGGACACGGCGGCGCCTATTTTGCGGACCGTGATGTTTACGAATCCCGGGTAGCCTCGTTCGCGGACCGGTATATCGGGCGCGCCCAAGCCAAAGCCGGAAGCGGCCTTTGACCGCATTGCCGGGGAAAATTCGGCTGCAGCGGGGACTCGGGCAGCGGGCAGCGTACCGGAATAACGGGCAAAGGCACAACCAGACATTATCACAACAGGCCATCAACTGAACGGTGCACGGCCGACGCCTGCTAAGAGGATGAAAGATGCAAATATGCAGCATTTTCGCGGTCCAAAAGGGGGAAAGGAGCGGAAATGCTGCGATTATGCAGCTTTATCCGCCTCCAGGTGTCAAACCGGGCGGCGAACGATAAATAATCCTGCACAATCGCAGCATTCTCGAAAATAGAGCTCTTTGGCTCTGAAAATCCTGCATTTATGCGGGATTAGGTGGATTGCAGAGGGGCAACGGAACCGCGATCGTAAACTCCAATCGCCCGAAAATGAAATGCGCATAGGATGTTTATTCCCTTTTCGCGATTGAGCCGCAAAACGGTATGGGCGGCGCAGGAGTAATTTCCGACTGGTCGCTTTGGTGCCTCAACTAGCAGAGCATGCGACAGGGCGCGGGGGAACGACCGTGCATAACCGGCTCCGTCCGATACAGCATTGACTCGACGCGCCTCCTCGGCGGCAGCCCAACTCGAGCGGCGCGTGCCGCGGCGGCAGCCCAACTCGAGCGGCGCGTGCCGCGGCGGCAGCCCAACTCGAGCGGCGCCTGCCGCGGCGGCAGCCCAACTCGAGCGGCGCCTGCCGTGGCGGCAGCCCAACTCGAGCGGTGCGTGCCGTGGCGGCAGCCCAACTCGAGCGGCGCGTGCCGCGGCGGCAGCCCAACTCGAGCGGCGCCAGTTTTAGGCGTCTGCTTGTCTCGGCCGGGACAGGCAGACGCTTTTTCGCTTTACTCGCCGCTGTCCCGCCACTTTTCTAGGAGCTGCGTGTATTCCGGCTTAGGCGGAGGGTAATGAAGGTCCAGCCCCTCCAGAGCGTCGAGCGCGATGCGCAGCACCGCATAATCACGGTACCACCGGTGGTCGCCTGGCACGACATGCCAGGGAGAAGCTTTGCTGGCACAATGCTCCAGCGCCTCCTCGTAGCAGGCCATATAGCGGTCCCAGTGACGGCGTTCCTCCAGGTCGTTCGGGTCGAATTTCCAGTGTTTCTCGCCGTTTTCCAACCGGGCCAGCAGCTTTTCACGCTGAAACTCTTTGGAGATATGGATGAAAATTTTCACCAGCTTCACGCCGCTGTCCGCCAGCAGCTCCTCGAAATGGTTGATGTGGCGGAACCGTTTTTTGGCCTCTTTGTCCGAGACGATGCCGTGCACGCGGGTAATCAGCACCTCTTCGTAATAAGAGCGGTTAAAGGTCGCGATCATACCCTTAGGCGGGACCACGGCGTGCGTCCGCCACAAAAAGTCGTGCGCCGCTTCTGCAGAAGTGGGCGCCTTGAAGCTGTAAGCGGCAATGCCCTGCGGATTCAGCCCGCCAAAGACCTTATTGATCACGCCGTCCTTGCCGCTGCAATCCATCCCCTGAAAAAGATAAAGCACCCCGTGCTCCTTGCCGGCGTAGAGCTTCTCTTGCTCCTCCTCCAGCCGTTCCTTCATGCGTCTGATTTCGTCAGCTACTTGCTGTTTAGTTTGAAAAGGCCCCGTGTCCCGCGGGTCGAGAGCGGAGAGCGAGACGCCGGCTCCCGGAGGCAGACGATATGGTTTGGTCATGGAGCAATCTCCTTTCTCAAATTGATATTCGTACTCTTACCCGATTTTCCCCCTGCTGACGAGCCTGCTTCCCACGCCCGCGCCTTGTTCGTGCGCCGTCCAACCGGGGAATCTGCGCATCTCCTAACGGGAACCTGGACGTTTCTCTCGGGAAGACCTGCTCATTTTCCGCCGAGGGCCCCAGGCATTTCCAGCCGGAAGAACGTAAGCATTTCCTACCCTGAAAAAAACGCAACTTCATAGTCTGTGGTGCCCCGCCGGGGCATGGGTGGCTAACGGTTGCCACAGCGCTTATTC